>ONQI01000048.1 GCA_900319915.1 uncultured Campylobacter sp. | reverse complement strand
CCCTCCAAAATAAAAGGCAACGCCTCCTTGCGAGATAGACACTTTATGCCTCGCCTTTGGGCCTCTGTTAACTCGACGTTATCGGGCTTAATCGCCGCCGAATATACGACAAAATCAGGATCTTCGATGGCCTGCGCGGAGTGCGGTACGGTAACCTTAATCCCGCTTTTTCTTAGGGCTTTTGTAGTGAGGCTCTCGCCAATATCAGAGCCGCTAATAATAAAATCTTTTTCTTTTAAAAATCTCGCAATCGCCGAAATCCCAATCCCGCCTATGCCTATAAAGTGCACTTTTTTCATTAATTTCCCATTAACTCAAATTTGAAGACGATTTTAGCGCAAATTCGTTTTAAACTTTATTAAGGGCTTAGAATATTTTAGATAAAATCAAATTTGAATTATCTTTGGGAGTGCGCGCGTGGCGAAATTTTGGTTTTTGACGTTGTTTTTGTGCGTGAGCGCTTGGGGCGAGGACGCGGCGTTTTGGGATCCGCAAACTTGCGTGGGCTGTCATAGAGAACAAGTCAGAGCTTGGAGCCAGTCGTGGCATTCGCGCTCATACTATGACAAAAATGAAATTTACCGCATCAGTGTGGATTTTATCGCGCAAAAAACCCGCTCCCCCAAAGGCAATATACTCCTAAAATGCGGCGTATGTCACAATCCGCATTTAGAAGTTAAAAGCGTGGGAGACGATTATACTTATGCCAAGATTTTTGGCATAGCTACGACAAAAACTTCACTCGTAGATAGCTCGCTTCACGCCAAACACATCCAAAACGGCATTAGCTGCTACGTTTGCCACCGCATCGACGAAATCAGAGAAAAACATGACGACGGCGACGCGGGATACAAAATCGTCAAATGGTTAGAGGACGACACACTCGCCGGACCATTTGAGGAGACGATGCGCACGGACTACCACAAAAGCGTCAAACGATCGCACTTCGAAGATAGCGATAAAATCTGTACTATTTGCCACCAAGGCGGTACCGGAGAAAATAAATTTGGCGTATATGAAACGAGCGCGGAACACGCGGCAAGCGGCTCAAAACAAAAATGCGTCGAATGTCATATGGGTAAACCGTTAGAAGCCGTGAACGCTCCAAACATCAGCCCGGACGTAGCCAAAGTGCGTATAAATCGCTCTCACCTTTTTATAGGACGCAAAGATAGCGAGATGCTGAGCTCAGCCATAAAAGTGAGCTTTAATCCTATTCGTGGTATTTTGAGCTTAGAAAATACCACTCCACACGCGGTCCCCACGGGCTTTGGTGGGCGCGAGATAGACCTAAACATTACTTATCTGCGCACAAACGGCGAGGTGATAACTAGCGAGGGCGCAAGTTTTGCCAAGACCTACGCGGATAATGATGGCGCGCTGACCCTGCCCTATCTTGCCACGCGACTTACAAGCGACACAAGATTTGGCGCTAAAACGCGTAAGGATTTTTCGGTTTATCCGCCGGCATCCGCCGCATATGTGGACGTACGCTTGACCTATTACCCGCTAGCTCCCGCGCTCGCGGTCAAGATGGGACTTTCTGCAAACGAGAATTTTCTCGCTCCAAGCATAATGTTTGAAGGCAGATTTGAAACGAAAGAATATTTTGAAAATCTCGGAAAATAGCTTCAAATTTGAACGAAAATTAGCAAACTATTTCGCGCAATCAATTTGCGCGGCAAAATCAAAATCGTCCGCGTAAATGCCATAAAAATATCCGTCTAAATGACAAAGAGCAAAGTTCTCGTCCGCCGCGTTTTTATCGAGCAAAAAAGCGTAAATTTTTACGCCCGATTCGCTTAGTTTTTTGGCTAAGGCTTTATTAAACGGTACAAAATCCGCGACGCC
Source organism: uncultured Campylobacter sp. (assembly GCA_900319915.1). Lineage (GTDB taxonomy): Bacteria > Campylobacterota > Campylobacteria > Campylobacterales > Campylobacteraceae > Campylobacter. The sequence continues at coordinate 2,433 of ONQI01000048.1, read as the reverse complement.
GTAACTTACGCCAAATTCTTTGATTTTATCTACATCGACCAGCAATTTATCGGTCGCCATAGCAGTTACGCCGTGCGTCCTCGCCTCGGCTATCGCCTCCCAACTAAAAAGTTCCATCATCAAGCGGTTTTTATCCACAAAACGCTCGCTAAACTCGCGCGGCGAATTAATTTTATCGGTAATCAAAACAGCATCCGGGCGAGAGGCGAACCACTCGTTGATACCTTTCATATCAAGTGGCGTAAAAGAATTATAGATTTTTCTTGATTTAAACTCCGCTAGGCGCGGCGGAAGAGCGCCTTTATAACCGCTCATTTGGCTCCATTGCTCCCAGTCGTGCACGGCGACAAACTCGCCGTCTAAAGTGCGCGAAATATCTAGTTCAAAAAGCCTGAAACCTTTATCGTAGCCGCTATTAAGCGCTTCGAGGGAATTTGTGTATAGCTTGCCCTCTATCGCTCCGCCACCGTGAGCGATAAAGCGAGATTTGTCTTTTTTAAAGTCGTTTGCTTTCGCGCTCGCTCTCGTCGCGTCGACGCGTAAAAATTCCTTTTGCGCCGCCTTTTTCTCATATCTAGCGACGTGCTTTTCTATCGCTTTGCCCAAAATCCCGCCCGGCAAACACAAGAACGCGAGCAAAAGAATCAAAAATAGCGAAAGTATTCGGGGTTTGAATTTGGCTCTAAGCGATTTTGAAATCGCGCTTGTCAAGAGCAAAAGCAAAGATAAAATAGCCGCGATTAGCGCGAAAATTTGCAAATAATAAAACAAAATTTTACTCCTTATTCAAATTTGAATTAATTTGTCTCGCTATCCTTGCCGATAAATCTCTTGCCGTGCAAAGTTTTGAAGCGATCGGCGCTTGCGTCGTAAAGCTCGCTTGAAATATCGTTTTGGGGCTCGTCAAAGCTAGTGTGTATGCCCATTATGCTAGATACGAGATTAAAAATCAAATCATTGGTAAAACGCGCGTCTTTATGCGCTTTCAAATTTGAAATAAGACTTGGATTGGCGGCGATATAGTCGTCCGAAAAATACATATAAAGCGGAATACGCGTCATTGAAAGGTTGAAGCTGCCCGCATCGTGCCCTATCAAACCGCCGCTTGGGTAAGTATCCTTGCTTTCGCCATGGTCCGAAAAATAAACAAGAGCCTTGAAATTTGGAATTTTGCTCGCTCGCGAAATGATTTCTCGCATAATAAAATCATTATAAAGCGTGCTATTGTCGTATTCGTTCATCCAGCCCTCGCCAAACTTGGCAAAATCGCTAGGATAGCGCTTGTCGTATTTGAAATGACTGCCAAAAAGATGAATCACGACGAGCGTTTTATTGCCTAGCCCTTGGGTTGGGATTTTATCTAGCAAAACCTCGTCATATGGCTCTTCGTGCTCTTCGATTTGCGTAAAAAACCTCGTCTTGCAAGGGAACGTCATTTGAGTAATAGGCGCGCCGTTGCTAAATTTGACTTGATTACTTATCCAGTGCACGTCGTATCCCGCCCAAGTCGCGATCTCCATGATAGAAGGGCTTGTTTTGAAACTAGCGTCGTTGTATTGGTTTTTGGCCGTTAGGGCTAAGGATAAAACCTGCGTGGTTTGCGAGTGGTTTGAAAAAGCATGACCAAAAAATATGAAGTTTGGATTATTCAAATTTGAACTAAGAAAAGGCGTGGTGTCGCGCTCATAGCCATAAACCCCCATGCGCGTCCTATCTTGACTCTCGCCGATAACTAGGACGTAAACGCCCGCCTCGCCGTCTTGCAAAATCTGCGTATTTTGTCGCCTAAGGGGGCTACCCGCCACAAACTCTGAATATATCCCAAAATGCGTTATAGCGTTATTATAAAGCGTCGAGTATAAATCCATACCCCGATTTTTGAAAATATTCGTATAAAGCGGCGAAGCGGCCAAAATTACAAATAGCGCCGCCAAATAAGCGTTTGAGCGCGTTTTTTTAATGCTTAAAACTCCGCAAATCTTCACCCAAAACGCACCAAGTACGAGCAAAGCGGCAAAAATCACGTATTGCCAAAAACTATTTTGAGACTCTAAATATTCAAACGCTTCTGCCGGATTGCTCTCCAACGCGGCGGTTATAGCCTCCACGCTAAGAACCTCGCCGCTATATGAATAATACGCGCCAAAGACAAGCGTCGGAATCATAAAAGTAACAAATACAAGAATAGAAAAAATCGTTTTTAGCGCACCGCGTAAAAGAGCGACAAAAAAGATGCAAAGAGCAACAAGAGAAACGATTAGAGTAAGGGAACTCAAATTTATATTGATATTGTAGGCTTTTGCCGATATTACCACGGGCGAGGCGGCAAGCGCAAAAAGCAAGGCAAAACTCTTGAAATAAGAGATTTTGCTCGCGTAAATCACGCCGCCCAAAGCTATAACGAGAGCCAAAAATACTATCCTCCTGGCAACT
>ONQI01000047.1 GCA_900319915.1 uncultured Campylobacter sp. | reverse complement strand
AGGCGTAACGCTTCCTAAATTTGAAGAGTTTTGGGAAAAAGGCTACTACGAGTTCAAGCAAATGGCTCCGGGCGGCGATAATTATATCGCGTTCAAAGATTTCATCGAAGACCCTATCGAAAATCCTCTCGGCACGCCGAGCGGTCGCATAGAGCTATTTTCTAAGAAAGTCGCCTCGTATGGCTACGATGATTGCGAGGGCTACGCGAAATTTTACGAACCTGCGGAATATCTAGGCAACGCGACCAAGGAATATCCTTTCGCCGTGGTTTCTCCGCATCCTCGCCATAGGCTTCATAGTCAACTAGATAACACCGATCTTCGCAAGACTTACGAAGTAGCAGGTAGGGAACCTATACTCATCAATCCCGCCGACGCCAAAGAAAAAGGCATCAAAAATGGCGACGTCGTGCTCGTAAGTAGCCGTCGCGGCAAGATTCTTTGCGGCGCGGTGGTCACCGACGACGTTCGCAAAAACGTGGTTTGCATACAAGAGGGCGCGTGGTACGACCCCGAAACGCCGGGTCAAATCGGCTCTCTTTGCGTCCATGGCGACGTGAACGTCCTCACGCTAGATAAAGGCACGTCTAAACTAGCCCAAGGTAATATCGCTCACACGGCGCTTGTAAATATAGAGAAATTTACAGGAAAGATACCGCCCGTAAAAGTATTTGACAAGCCCGCGTTAGCATAACTGAGATTTCCTTTCGCGCGCTTTTTACGTTCGCTTTTCGTCTTCCCGCGCTCGATGAACTTCGCGTTCCATCTACGCGCGGGTCGCGCTAGCTGACGCAAAAATCACCGCAAAATACTTTCGCGCGAAACTCTTCTTTGATTCGAATTTGAATATTGCGAAATACTTCGCCACAAGAGTGTTTTATAATTCAAATTTGAATTATCTCGTCATTGAGAGCGAGTCTGCGAGCGCGGCAATCCCGCGCTCAAAAATGAAAAAGATCCAATTCAAATTTGAATTATCAATCTTCTAATATTCGCCTTATATTTTCGCGTTCGTTTGCTAGGCTCGTGGGCGCGCCGTGGCCGGGGTAGAGCGGGGCGTCGGGCAAGGCTAGGGCGCGGCGCAGACTCTCTTTCATCGCGAGCGGGTCGCCGTAGGTAAAGTCGCTGCGACCTACGGAATTTTTAAAAATAAAGTCTCCGCTAAAATATATCCGTTCGTCGTTTAGATTTAATTCTATCATCGCGCAGCCGGGCGTATGGCCGGGAAATATACGATATGTGAATACCGCTTCGCCAAAATACAATTTTTCTCCGTCATTTACTAAAAAATCGGGTTTAAACTCGCGAATTAGGAGCCCGAAAGGATCGGATTTTGTCAGAATTTCGTCGCCTGATGGAAGATAGATTTTCGCGCCAGTTTTTTCACGCAATTCGTCCGCGTCAAAAATATGGTCAAAGTGTCCGTGCGTGGCTAGAATGGCAAGAATGGTTTTACCTAGCGAGAGTATCCACTCAGCCGCGCCGGCGCCGGGGTCTATGACAATCAAACCTTTCTTGAGTCCTAAAACATAGCAGTTTGCGCCAAGCGTTCCAAACTCTCGCGAAAATAATTCCATAATCAAACCTTAAAAAATAAAATTAATTTTAGCAAAATTCGGCTATAATTTGCAAATTTTTTGGAGTTTTTTATGGATTTTTCGCTCGTCGAGAGCAAAATGCTGGATTTTTTGGATTCGTATCTACAAAAAAGCGGTTTAAATGGCTTTGTTGTGGGCGTAAGCGGTGGAGTGGATAGTGCGGTGGTCGCCACGCTGTGCGCCAAAGTCGCGCCAACGCACGCGCTTATAATGCCGACTAAAACAAGCTCGCGTGCAAATATGGACGACGCTCTTGCTCTCGTGCAAAAAATCGGCGTAAAATATGAAATCATAAATATTGGCGATATTTTATCGGCGTTTAATACTGCGGGCGTGGGCGGAACGGCCATGAGAAATGGTAATCTCGCCGCTAGAACGCGCATGAGCCTGCTTTATGACGTGAGCGCGAGGCTTGGATATTTGGTCGCGGGCACGAGTAACAAAACAGAGCTCGTGCTTGGCTACGGCACGCTTTACGGCGATTTGGCTTGCGCGCTAAACCCTTTGGGAAATCTACTCAAAACAGACGTTTTCGCACTCGCTAGACACCTCGGCGTGAGCGAAAAAATAGTAAACAAGGCTCCTAGCGCGGATCTTTGGGAAGGGCAAAGCGACGAGGGCGATTTCGGTTTTGCTTACGCCGATATCGACGCGCTCATCGGCGAAATCTGCGCGAAAGAGCAAGCGGCAATGAACGACGTGCGCGAGGCGGTTAGAATTATTTCAAATTTGAAACAATATCTTGATAATTCAAATTTGAATAGCGAAGGAACAGAAAATTCAGTCCGCGAAGTTTCAAATTTGAAAGCGAAGTTTGACCCCGCTCTCGTAGATTTTGTCGTTAATCGCTGCGCCGCGAATGCCTTTAAACTAGCGCCCCTTCCTATCGCAAAGGTCGCGCAATGATGCAAGTTCCGTTTTTTCGCCCATTTACCGGAGAACGCGAAATCGAACTTGCCACGCTCGCCATTCGCCAAAATGCTACTTATTTAGTCGGAGAGCTAGAAACGCGCCTAAGCCGCTACGTGGGCGCCAAACATGCCATCGTCACCAACAACGGCACGGCCGCCAAGCATCTGGCTTTGTGCGCTATAGACATCAAGCGCGGCGACAAAATCGTCTGCTCGGTTAATTCTTTTCCAAGTGTGGCGCAAGTCATTAGGCAGTTTGACGCCGAGCCCGTTTTTACCGACATTGACGAGGACGATTTTACGATGTCGCCCGTGTCTTTCGAGCAGGTCGTAGAGCGCGCGAACAGCAAAAAACTCCGCGCGGCGTTTATCACACACGTGGCGGGTCAGAGCGCCGATATGGACGCGCTTGGAGCGATTGCCAAGGAGTATAACGTCAAGCTCATCGACGACGCGAGCCGCGCTCTTGGTTCAAGCTACAAAGGTAAACTCGTGGGCACTCTAGGCACGCTTATTTCGTGCTTTCAAATAAATCCGCAAATCCAAAAATCCATTGCAAGCACGGGCATCATTACCACCAACGACGATAAAATCGCAGAGCGTGCCCGCCTCATTCGCTCACACGCTTTGGTTGCCGACAGTTTCGATAGAGACGGAGATTTGGGCTATTTTTACGACGTGGTGGATTTGGGGCAAAAATACGATTTGAACTCGCTTTGCGCGGCGTTTAGCATAGCTCAACTCGAAAAATGGAACGACTTGACAATGCGCCGAAAGAAAATCGCTGAAATCTATGACCGCGAGCTTTGCGGAGTACCAGGAGTGAGCACGCCGGTTAGGGCTCGTGATCATATATTTAATCAATATATCGTCAAAATTGCCAAAAATCGCGATAATTTTGCGCGCGGTATGATAGAACACGGCGTGAAGGTAGGCTTGCATTATATCCCCGTGCATTTGCTCAGTTATTACAAGAAAAAATACGATTATCGCGTCACAGATTTCCCCGTCGCGCTTCGTGTCTATGGGCAAGTCCTTTCGTTGCCGATTTACGCGGCGATGAACGACGACGAGGTTGCCTACGTGTGCGAGGTGGTCAAACAGGTGGCGAAAACTCGTGTTTAGATTCAAATTTGAACGCTGGATTTACCGCTATTTTTACGCGCCGGGGTATTTTGAGGCGATAATTTCCATGCTTCTTAGTCCGCTTGCGTTCGTTTATGCGCTCGGCGTGGGCGTGAAGCGAAAACGCGCTCTGAAAAGACTCTGGAAACCCGCCGTACCAGTAATAAGCGTGGGAAATTTAATTCTTGGCGGGAGCGGCAAAACGCCGCTAACAAAAGCGATTTTTAATGAATTTGGCGCTGAAATGCGCGTCTTTATCGTGCTTCGCGGCTACAAAAGACAAAGCAAAGGCCTTGTTTTGGTCTGCGAGGACGGCGAGATAAAGTGCGACGTAAAGACAAGCGGCGACGAGGCGATGGAATACGCGACCACGCTACCTGGCGCGAACGTCATTGTCGCCGAAAATAGGCGCGATGGTATAAACGAGGCGATTAGACGCGGCGCGCGGCTCGTGATATTAGACGACGGATTTGGCAAATTTGATATATTCAAATTTGAAATACTTTTGCGTCCCTCGCGCGAGCCGGCGCTCAATCTCACCATTCCGAGCGGCGCCTATCGCTATCCGAAAAGTTTTTACGCGCTCGCGGATTTCATCCCGGGCGAGGGCGACGTGATAAAAACTTCGCATATCGATGGAGAGCGCGAAAAAATGGCTCTTGTCACGGGCATAGCAAATCCGTGGCGACTAAAAGAATATTTCGCGCGCTGCGCGACTTGCGCGTTTTTCCCCGATCACTATAATTTTTCGCGCGAAGAGCTAGCCGCCGTGCTAGCAAACAGCGGCGCGGACAGCCTGCTCGTGACGCAAAAAGACTACGTCAAAATATCCAAATTTGAATTGCCGATTTCGGTAATCGTTTTGGATACGAAAATTGGCGAAAAATTCCGCGCCAAAATCGCCGAATTTATCCAAAATTACAATCAAATTTGATAAAATAACGCCAAAAACGGAGAAAAAATTGCTAAAAAATCACGTCAAAACCGCCGAGGTTATACTCAGCGCGCTTCCATATATCCAAAAATTCCGCGACCAAACCTTTGTCGTCAAATACGGAGGCTCGGCTCAAACCGATGAAAAGCTCAAAAACGATTTCGCTCGCGACGTCGTGCTTTTGCAGCTTGTCGGCATACGCGTCGTAGTGGTGCATGGCGGGGGTAAGAAAATCAACTCATTTCTAGACAAACTCGGCATTGAAAGCCGCTTCGAGGACGGTCTGAGGGTCACGGACGAGGCGACGATGGAAGTCGTTGAAATGACGCTAAGCGGACTAATCAACAAAGAAATCACTTCGCTTCTCAATAAACACGGCGCGCGCGCGGTCGGCGTGAGCGGCAAAGACGACGGCATGCTTCGCGCCACCGCCCTTTCGCGCGGTAAATACGGCTTTGTAGGCGAAATCACGAGCGTCGAGCCTAGACTAATTTCTAGTTTGCTTGACGACGGTTTAATCCCCGTAATCGCGCCTATCGCGGTAGGGGAAGGGGGCGAGACTTACAATATCAACGCCGATCTTTGCGCCAGCAAAATCGCGGCGGCAATGAAAGCCAAAAAAGTTATTTTCTTAACCGACATCAGAGGCGTGATGGACAAAGCCGGCGAACTCATCAGCAAGCTGGACGAACCTCTCGTCAACGCGCTCAAAAAAGACGGCACGATAAGCGGCGGTATGATACCAAAAGTCGATGCGTGTGTGGAGTGCGTGAAAGCCGGAGCCGGCGCCGCGCACATTATCGACGGACGCGTGCCGCATTCGCTTTTGCTCGAGCTCTTTACCGACGAGGGCAACGGAAGTATGATAAAATAATTCAAATTTGAAATCTCGCGCGGGCGGGGTTCAAATTTGAGCTGATAATTCAAATTTGAAATAAAAGGAAAACGAAATGCTAGTAAATACGAGACTTAACGCGGGCGAAGCGCAAAGCGGCGTTAGCCTAAGCGAGGCGATATTAGATCCCGCGGCGGCGCACGGCGGGTTATACGCGCCGGATACCTTGCCTCGCCTAGACGACGAATTTTTTGCTTGGGCGGCGGGAGCGAGCTACGCGGATATCGCTTTGGCTATATTTGCGAAATTCAAATTTGACGTGAGTGAGGAGGAATTCCGCGCCGCGTTATCTCGCTACGAGAGCTTCGACACAGATCCCGTGGAAATCCACAAATTTGACGAAAACGTTTACATAAACGAGCTTTGGCACGGTCCGACAAGAGCGTTTAAGGATATGGCGCTTCAGCCATTTGGCGCGCTTGTGGACGGATTTGCGGCAAAAAACGGCAAAAAATATCTCGTCATGTGCGCTACTAGCGGAGACACGGGTCCGGCGACGCTAGAGACGTTCAAAGGCGCGAAAAACGTGCGCGTAGTGTGCCTTTATCCTATCGGAGCCACGAGCGCGGTTCAAAGACTCCAAATGGTTACCGCAGACGCGCCAAATCTTGCCGTTATCGGCGTAAAAGGCAACTTTGACGACGCGCAAAAAGCCCTTAAAACCCTGCTTAACGATGCGGATTTTCGCGCCGCGCTCGCCGCAAAAAATCTCCATCTAAGCGCCGCAAACTCCGTCAATATCGGGCGAATTCTTTTCCAAGTCATCTATCACGTCTATGCTTGCGTGAAGATTAACGCTAACCGCGAGCCCCTAAATATCATCGTCCCAAGCGGCAACTTTGGCGATGCGCTCGGAGCGTATTACGCCCGCAAAATGGGCGCGAATATCGCTACTATCGGAATTGCTTCGAATGCGAACAATACTCTAACGCAGCTCATTCGCGAGGGTCGCTACGATTTGCGCGGTCGCGCTCTTACGCCGACTATCAGCCCGGCGATGGATATTCTTGTGAGCTCAAATATCGAGAGGTTGCTATTTGATCTTTTTGGCGCGGTTCGCACAAAAGAGCTTATGGAACGCCTTGCAAACGAGCGTCATTACGAACTTAGCGCGGACGAACTAGCCAAGATTCAAGAGATTTTCTACGCGGATTTTTGCACCGATAGCGAATGCGAAATCGCCATCAAATTTGCGGCCGCCAAGGGCAAACTCGTCGATCCTCACACCGCGACTTGCTTTAAGATGATAAAGCGCGGAGTGACAAACGTGCTTACATCGACCGCGCAATGGGTCAAATTTACCCCGAGCATGATAAAAGCGATAAAAGGCCGTGCTTGCGAGGATGAGGAGCGCGAAATGAACGCGCTCGCAAGCGAGTTTGGCGTAAGCGTGCCGTCTCAAATCGCCGCGCTTTTTGACGCGAAACAAGCTCAAAATTTGAATGCGGAAGTAAGCGAATTAAAAGATAAAATTTTGGAGCTAATCAAATGATAATTATTCCCGCGCGTCTTGCTTCCACGCGTTTTTCGCAAAAGATTTTGCGCCTAATTGACGGCGAGCCGATGTTTGTGAGAACCGCCAAAAATGCGGCCAAAGCCGACGACGTGATAGTCGCGTGCGACGACGAAAATGTGCTAGAAATCGCGCGAAAATATGGACTTCGTGCAGTCATGACCTCGCCAAATCACGCCAGCGGCACGGACAGGCTAAATGAAGCCGCGAGCGCCCTAAATCTCGCCGCCCACGACGTCGTCATCAACGTCCAAGCCGACGAGCCGTTTTTCGAGCGTGAAAATTTGCTGAGGTTTCGCGAATTCGCCCGCGAAAAAATCACGGCGGGCGCGTTTATGGCGAGCTGCTACAAACTCGTGAGCGCGAGCGCGGCAAGCGATCCAAACCTCGTCAAAGTCGTGCTAGACAAGGACTCAAACGCGCTATATTTTTCGCGCTCGCTCATACCTTATCCGCGCGGCGGCGAAAAGCGTGAATACTACGGTCACATCGGCATTTACGCTTACAGCGTTTCAAATTTGAAAGAATTTTGCGCTTTTAACGACCGAACGCTCGAAAACACAGAAAAACTCGAGCAGCTGCGCGCACTATCGGCCGGCAAAAAAATCGCGATGCTAAAAATCGCGACCGACAGCGTGGGGATAGATACTTACGAGGATTATATAGCCGCGGCGGAAAAATTTAATTTCAAGACCGAATAACGGCTTTTAATTCAAATTTGAATTTGTTTTATTTAACTTTTATTTGTCGCTCGTTTTACAAAAAATAATTATAATACCGCCCAAAAAAAGGGAATTAAAATGACCGTTGAAAAGTTTGAAGAACAAATCACGACCGTGGCGCGTTTTATCCAGATTTATTGTGATGATAAGCACGATACGGACAGACTTTCGGGCACTCTTACGACCGAGTATCACGGTGCCAAATTTGAAATAAATTATCATCTTTGTCCGGAGTGCGAACACCTTTTGCGCTACGCCGACGCACGTCTTCGCGCCTGCCCGCACGAAGACAAGCCGATGTGTCACAACTGCAAAAAAATATGCTACGAAAAGCAAGAACTTCGCCAAATCGTGTCGATTATGCGCTATTCTGGTATCAAACTAGGACTTAGCAAAATCAAAGAGAAAGTCTGCTCGTTCAAATCCAAAATCGGTATGTGAGTCAAATTTGAATTAACCCAATTTTTGCCCGATTTATTCAAATTTAAATCAATTTTCATCGTTTTTTGGCTAAAATAAACCCCAAAAAAAGGATAGAAATGAAAATTAAACTACTTGCAAGCGTTTTACTCGCCGCGCTAGTCGTGGGCTGCGGACAAAAAAAAGATAAAGAACTTTTTAATCTTCCGCCGCAAGCCTGGTATGAGCAAATCATCAAAGATATTCGCAACGCCGACCTCGAAAATGCCGAATCTCATTACGTTTCGTTTGCCTCGGAGCACGTCGCGAGCGATATTTTGCCGCCCACTCTGTTAATCCTTGCCCAAGCTTTTGTCGAGGACGGCGATTACGCCAAAGCTAACGTTTATCTAGACGAATACATCAGGCGCTATGGTACCACGGCGACCATAGAATACGCGAAATTCTTAAAAATCAAAGCCAACTTCGACTCGTTTTCCAAACCGACACGCAACCAAAAGCTTATGCAAGATAATCTAATTTTGGTGCAAAACTTTCTCATAGAGTATCCAAACTCGCAGTTTCGCCCACTTGTGGAGACTATGCTAGCCAAAATCAAGCTCGCGCAATACTATCTCGACGGTCAAATTTATGATCTCTACACGCGTATCGGTCGCGAGGATAGCGCCGAAGTTTACAAAGATAGGCTTGAAGATTGGTCGATCAAGCCAAATGAGATGATAGCGCCGAAGCTACCTTGGTACATGGTGCCATT
>ONQI01000007.1 GCA_900319915.1 uncultured Campylobacter sp. | reverse complement strand
GGTCGCCCAACAATTCGCGGTAAATAGGCTATTTGCTCGCCACAAAGAAGAAGAAATCGCGGAGAAGCAAAAATGAAAACGACCATTAAAATAGAGGCGGCAAATCTCCAAGACGCGTATATGGTAGCCGCCCGCGAGTTAGGTTGCTCGGCCGCGGACGTGAATATTTCGGTGCTCACGGCTCCGCGTGCGGGATTTTTGGGATTTTTCAAGAAAAAAGGTCTCTTCGAGGCTAGTGCAAACGTGAAAAAACCTCGCGAACATAAAGAAAATAAATTTGAAAATCGCGAAAGCAAAAACTGCCAAAACGAAGTCAAAAGCGAGCGCGTTGTAAAGGATTTTCGCAAAAATAAAAAACCTCGCGAAGAGTGTGAAATTAAATTTGAAAAACAAGTCGCGCATGAATCCGAGCCTAAACTCGAAAAAACGGACGCGTTGACCGCTGAGGCTTTCAAATTTGAAGATAACGAGCCTGAAAGTTTCAAATTTGAAACGCCAAAACCCGTTTGCGACGAACTTCAAGCGCAAGCGAGCGAGCCAAAAGTAGAAGAAAAACCCGCGTCTATCGCCGCGCCAAAAGTGGAAATTCCACATCGCGCGAGTGCGTTTGAAGCTTACGACTCCATTGTGGATAACTTTAACAAAGCGGATTTTGTCGAGCCCGCAAACCACAAAATCGCTGCGACTATCACTGAAAGCGTGCTCACAGAGATTCGCGAGGGGTTAGAGCGTTTGCTAGACGCGAGCGCTTTCGCGATTAGCGTGTCCGAAGTCAGCAAGTACGATGACAAAACCGTTTTTGTCAAGCTCGACGGCGAGGACTGCGCGCTACTTATCGGCAAAGAAGGCTATCGCTATAAGGCGATTTCGTATATGCTATTTAATTGGATAAACGCCAAATATGGTCTTGGTATTCGCTTAGAAATCGCCGAGTTTCTAAAAAATCAAGAAAACGCCGTGTCTATGTATCTAGCTAGTGTCATTCAAAAAATCGAGCTCGCCGGTCGCGGCCACACCAAACCGCTCGACGGAGTACTTGTCAAAATCGCGCTAGAGCAGCTTAGGGCAAGATTTCCAAATAAATACGTAGGTATCAAAAATAGCGACGAAGGTCGCTACGTCGTGGTAAACGACTTTTTCAAAAAATGAGTATAGTCGCCCTAGCTAGCGCGTACGGAGTGGGTTCGATAGCCGTCGTCAGACTAGGCGGCGCGGACGCGTACTCCCTCGCGCTCAAAATTGCGGGCGACAAGCCCCTAACGCCTCGCCACGCCCATCTTCGCGCGCTAAAAAATAGTGCGGGAGAGATACTAGACGAGGCTATCGTGATTTATTTCAAAGCTCCGCATAGCTATACGGGCGAGGATATCGTAGAGTTTCAAACTCACGGCGGCGTAGTCGTGGCAAACCTTATAATAGACGAGCTTTTGGCTCTTGGCGCGAGAGCCGCTCGACCCGGCGAGTTTAGCAAAATCGCTTTCATAAATGGTAAAATGGACGCGGCCAAGGCCGAGAGCATGCAAGCCCTCATTACCGCTCGTAGCGAGGGTGCGGCTAAGATTTTAGCGCGCGCTATGAGCGGGGAGCTTGGCGAGTTCGCGGGTGAGCTTCGCGCCGACTTAATCGGAATTTTGGCTCATTGCGAGGCTTGTATTGATTACGCCGAGGATGAGTTGCCGCCAGACGTGCTTTCACGTATAGAAGCGACTCTTTGCGGAGCTAAGGCGAGGCTTGATAAGATTGTCGAGATTTCGCGCTCGCGCAGGGGACTCATCGACGGCTATAAAGTCGCGATAGTGGGTAAGCCAAACGTGGGTAAAAGCTCGATTTTAAACGCGATTTTGCATTTTGAAAGAGCTATCGTGAGCGACCAGGCCGGCACCACGCGCGACACGGTCGAAGAGCAGGTCAAAATCGGCTCGCACCTCATACGCATTATCGATACGGCGGGCATCAGAGAGGGTGCGAGCGAAGTCGAAAATATCGGCATAGAATATTCCAAAAAAGCCGCCGAAGGTGCTGATATCGTGATTTGTGTTTTTGACGGCTCGGCAAAAAGCGACGCGGAGGATGCGGAGATTTTGCGTCTCGTTTCAAATTTGAATAAAAAGGTGATTTTTGTGCTAAACAAAGCCGATTTGCCATTCAAATTTGAACTAAATTTGAATGGCGAGACCATAAAACTTTGCGCAAAAGAGGATGCTAGCTCCCTTAAAAACGCGCTCGAAAATTATCTAAACGCCCAAGATATCAACGAAATCATGCTTAGCTCAAATCGTCAAATCAAAGCTTGCGAGGACGCGAGCGCGGCGATAACTAGAGCGCAAGGACTTCTTAGCGAGAGCGAACTCGAACTCTTCGCCTACGAGGTAAAATCCGCGCTAAATCACGTCGGCTCCATTACTCAAGTCGCCGACAACGAAGAAGTCCTCGACGCTATGTTTAGTACTTTTTGCTTAGGAAAATAAAGGAGAAAAAAATGGATAAAGAAACCGTTAAAGCCCATAAAATCACGGACGAGGAATACGAAAAAATCCTCGAAATTCTCGGTCGCGAACCAAATTTGCTTGAACTTGGCGTGTTTTCTGCGATGTGGAGCGAGCACTGTTCGTATAAATCGAGCCGCAAATATTTAAAGGGTTTTCCTACTAAGGCTCCTTGGGTTATCCAAGGTCCCGGCGAAAACGCGGGCGTTATCGACGTAGGCGGGGGTTACGCCGCGATTTTTAAGATGGAAAGCCACAATCACCCAAGCTTCATCGAGCCTTTTCAGGGCGCGGCGACCGGCGTGGGTGGTATTTTTCGCGATATTTTCACCATGGGCGCGAGGGTCGAGGCGAGCATAAATTCGCTTCGCTTCGGGCAAATCAAAGGCCATAG
>ONQI01000117.1 GCA_900319915.1 uncultured Campylobacter sp. | reverse complement strand
GCTAGAAACCTTCAAAGTATCGGTCTAGTAGGTCGCACCGCAGAGCGCATCAAACGCCATCAAGAAAACTGGGCGAACTTTGACCCTGATACTCTTATGGGACGTCCCGGCACTCCAGTTGAAGGCGAATACTTCGGTCTTCCATGGCCATGCTGGAATACAAACCACCCAGGCACGCCGATTATGTATGACGTTACCAAACCGGTTTGGAAAGGCGGTATGGGCTTTAGAAACCGCTTCGGACTTGAACACAACGGCGTTAGCCAACTTGCCTCCGACGTGGTAACGCTCCCTGGCTCAAAAGTAAAAGGCGGCTACCCACAAATTACTAAAGACAATATCGAAAAAGTGCTTGGTATTACTCTTACAGAGGAGGAAAAAGCCAAGATGGGTTCTGGCTGGTCTATGGACTATAGCGGCACAATCTTGCGCAAATGCGAAGAAGCGGGCGTCAGCCCTTGCGGTAACGCTAGAGCTAGAGCTATGGTTTGGGAATTTGTCGATCAAATCCCTAAACACAGAGAGCCTATCCACTCTCCACGCAAAGACCTTATCGAGAAGTATCCGACGTTTGAAGATCAAAAGAACAACTTCCGCGTATCTACTCGCTACATCAGCGAGCAAAAAGCGCAAGACTGGGCGAAAGACTTCCCTACTATTATGACTTCTATGCGTCTAGTCAACCTCTCGGGTGCCGGTATGCTAGAAAGAACTAGCAAGTTCCTAGCCGACATCACTCCTGAGATGTTCGCTCACGTCAACCCTGCACTTGCAGCTAAATGCGGTATAGAAGACGGTAAAATGATGTGGATTCACAGTCCTAACGGCACGAAGATTAAGGTCAAATGTATATATTCTGAGAGCGTTACTCCGGATCGTATTTGTCTACCTTACAACTTCGCGGGTATTATGGAAGGTAAAGACCTTAGCCACAATTACCCAGAGGGCACCAAGCCATACGTTATCGGCGAAAGCTCGAATACCGTCGTCAACTACGGTTTTGATATCGTTACCCAAATTTCCGAGTTCAACGCGGGTCTTTGCCGCCTAGAACCGGCTGATGAAATGGGCTTCAAGACCAAGTTTTTTGACGAATACGGCGAAGGCAAATAGGAGAGCGATATGGCAAGAATGAAATTTTACGTTGATAAAAACAGATGTATTAGTTGCTTTGCTTGCGAGGTCGCTTGCGGCGAGGCTCACGAGCTCCCTATCGGCATCAAACGCCGCAAGGTCATCACGCTAAACGACGGCGTTGAGGGCAAGGAGGTTTCGACCTCCATCGCCTGCCAACACTGCACCGACGCCCCTTGCGCGCAAGTCTGCCCAGTGCAATGCATCTATATTCGCGCGGACGGTATCGTGCTTCACGACAAAGAAAAATGCATAGGCTGTGGTTATTGTCTCTACGCGTGTCCGTTTGGTGCGCCGCAATTCCCAAGAGACGGAGCATTTGGTATCAAGGGCGCGATGGATAAATGTACCATGTGTGCCGGCGGTCCGGCTGAAACAAACAGCGAAAAAGAGCGACATCTATACGGCCAAAACCGCATAGCAGAGGGCAAAGTCCCTATGTGCGCGGCGGTTTGCGCCACAAACGCGCTTTTGGTAGGCGATGCTGCGGAAGTATCCAATATCTATCGCAAACGCGTTCTAAACAAAGGCGCGAACCTATAATTTCGCATAGCGCGGGCTAAAAGGCTCGCGCTTTTTATTTATTCTTCTCTAATTCAAATTTGAACCGCTTTTTCAACTAAAATTTATGAATTTTTGGGTAAAATCCCCTTTCACAACCATCAAGGTTCCCTAAATTTCAAATTTGAAATGCCTTTTTGGACTACCACATTCAAAGGAAATTTGATGTACGCAATCATCAAAAACGGCGGTAAGCAATACAAAGTCAGCGAGGGCGACTACCTCAATCTCGATCACTTTGCGGCAGAGCCAAAATCACAAGTCGAAGTTGACGAAGTTTTAGCAGTCAATGACGGCGAATTAAAGGTAGGAGCGCCATTCGTAAAGGGTGCAAAAGTCGTCTTGGAAGTCGTAACCGAGGGCAAAGACAAAAAAGTCGTTATCTTCAAAAAACGTCGTCGTAAAGACTCAAAAGTCAAACGCGGTTTCCGTCGCGAATATACACGCGTCAAAGTCGTAAGTATTAAAGCCTAAGGAGTAAAGTATGGCACATAAAAAAGGTCAAGGTTCCACCCAAAATAACCGTGATAGTATCGGTCGCCGCTTAGGCGTGAAAAAATTCGGCGGCGAGTTCGTGCGCGCCGGCAATATCATCATTCGCCAAAGAGGCACTGCAACCCACCCAGGCGCAAACGTCGGAATGGGCACAGATCACACTATTTTCGCGCTTGTCGATGGTTTCGTCAAATTTGAACGCAAAGATAAAAATCGCAAAAAAGTTTCCGTATATCCTGCGGCATAGCAATATTTTTCGCGGCTCGTTTCCGGGTCGCGACCCTCAAATCTAAATCCCAAAATCAGATTTTATTCAAATTTAATTCAAATTTGAAAAGTCGTATTGTATAATTCAAATTTGAATTAAATTTTGCTTCGTCGCAAACAAACTATATAATTTAGTCCGCGTGGCCGGACAATTACGCGAAGCGATAGGTGCGGGGAGCGCTTGCGTTCCAGCTCGCAAGCGTGGTTTTTGCTTCGGTTGCTCGCAACTGCAAGCAGAAGCCGCGCCACGAAATCAAAAATAAGGATATATTTATGTTTATTGATAGCGTCAAATTTCAAATCCGCTCGGGTCATGGCGGAGCCGGTTCTAGCAGTTTTCGTCGCGAAAAATTTGTCGAACTCGGCGGTCCCGACGGCGGCGACGGCGGGGCTGGCGGCGACGTGTATTTCATCGCCGACAACAATACTCACACGCTCGAAAATTACAAAGGTAAACGCCTGCTAAAAGCCGAAAATGGCGTGCCCGGCGAACCAAAACGTATGACTGGTCGCAAGGGTGAAGATCTCGTGCTTATCGTGCCGCCCGGCACCGCGATTTACGACGACGAGAGCGGCGAGCTTTTGCTAGATATGGTAGAACCCGGCGAGAAAAAACTTCTACTCAAAGGCGGCAAAGGCGGTCTTGGCAACGTGCATTTCAAAAGCTCGACTAATCAGGCACCTACCTACGCGCAACCTGGTATGCCAGGCGAGGAACGCATGGTTAGACTCGAGCTCAAACTCATCGCGGACGTCGGTTTAGTTGGTTTCCCAAACGTCGGCAAATCTACTCTCATCTCGACCGTATCGAACGCCCGTCCGCAAATCGCGGATTACGAGTTTACCACGCTTACGCCCAAACTCGGTCGCGTCGTGGTCGACGAATACAGCGGTTTTGTGATGGCGGACATTCCGGGCATTATCGAGGGCGCGAGCGACGGGCGCGGGCTTGGGATCGAGTTTTTGCGCCATGTCGAACGCACGAAAGTTTTGCTTTTTATGATTGATATCGCCGGATACCGCGCTCCGACCGAGCAGTTTGAGACGCTTCGCAACGAGGTTGAGAAATTCTCGCCTATCCTTGCCGAGCGCGACTATGCCGTGGCTCTTACGCGCTGCGACGCCGCCGAGGACGCGGAGAGAGCGCTTGATGATTTTTGCGAATATTTTGATTTTAAGCGTAAACAAGATATTTACGAATACGACCCGAGCAGACCGTATTTTGTCATGAGTATTTCGAGCGCGGCAAATATCCGTATAAAAGAGCTCAAATTCGCTCTACTTGAACTTTTAAACCGCGAAAAAGCTTAAAACTCAATACTCTTTATTTCGTTCAAATTTGAATCGTATCTCGCGCGAACCTCGGCGAGATATTTCAAATTTGAATCCACGATTTTGTCGAAATCTCCCGCGAGCGCGGCTAAGAACTTAGCGCAGTACGGGCGGGTGCCGGTGAAATCGTCTTCGAATTCATAATAGCTAAGCTCGGTAAGCACGCGTTTTTCGATTTGCTTAGGCGTGGGATAATATAGCGCGAACGCCGACGGATCGGACTCGTAGTCGGCCCTGGCTCGCTCGATTTTACCCTCGATAAATCCCACCGCTAATCGCGCGGCGTTGGCGTAATTGGTCGCGATTTTGATGCCGCTTTTTTCAAAAAACAGTCCTAGATTTGCGTAGGCGCGCGCGAGTACGGTTTCGAAATCGTTGACAAATAGAAAATAACTCTCGCTCGCGAACTTGCGAACGTCGGCGAAAAGCACGTCGGAGTGGAGTTCGTCGCTTTTACGCACGCTTTCAAATTTGGCTTTATAGCCGAGGACTTGCTCTTTAAGACGCGCAAAAATGCCGTCCACATCGGCGTGGATTTGTTTTTCGAGCGCCTTTAAGTCGCGCCCTAAGGATTTAAAAATTTTACCCATGCGCTCGTCGTTGTAAATGAGTTTGGAAAGCGCCGCGTCCGCGTCGAGCCAGACGAACTCGTAGCTCGCGCGCTCTAACTTCTCGCCGCCAAAACGCGATTTTTTAGACCTCGCGTATTCGCGACGCACGGTTTTAAGGTTTGCGCCGATTTCTTCGCTCACTTGCGCCGCGCCGTTTCTAAGCGAGCCAAAAATCAGGCGCAAAGAATCTACGTAGTTTTCTTTTAGCACGGCGAACTCGCTTTCGTAAAACTTGCGAAAATCTACAAAAATCGCTTCCAGCTCGCTTGCGATTTGCGTCGCCCTCGAATATTGCGCGGCCGCTCTTTCACGCGCTAAAAGGCAGTTTTTGGCGATGAAATCTTGTTTTTTGCCCGCGATTTCATCCAAAAATGCAAAAACCCCGTCAAATCCGCTATCTCGCGCGATTTGCGCCATATTCAAATTTGAATTATTATCGCTTGCTTTTTGCCCGTCGCGCTCTATTTTTGCCGACACCGCGAGCGTTTGGGCGAAAAACTCGCCGTAAGTCGTGCGCGCGTGCTCCAAAACCCTTGCAAGCTCTTCTTTGCTTAGTTTGTCTTTTTGATTGAGCAGGCACACCGAAAGCCCTCTGAGCGCGGGCGGGATGAGCGCGAGTTCGTCTAGTTCGCTTTTTCTAGCGGCGTTGTCCGCGAGGCTAATCCACACGAGAGCGCCCGCGATTTTTAGAATATTTAGCGTTTCTTTGGTGTCCGCGTCGCTGCGTGAATTAAGTCCCGGAGTATCGATGAAACTGACTTTTTTAAGGAGTTCGTTTGGCGCGTAAATCACGAGATTTCGCACGTCTTTCATAGCGCGGCGCTGATCGACGAAGCCGCCGAGCTCACAGAGCGGCAGGTATTCCTCGCGACCGTCGTTATATAGAGCTTTTAGCATCGCGGTGGGTGCGTATTTGATGTAGGTAGGTTTAGCGGTAACCGGCACGAGACCCGTGGGCAGGACGTCCGCGCCAAGAAGCGCGTTTAGGAAGCTGGATTTTCCGCTGCTAAACTGTCCTACGACGGCGACCGCTAGAGGCTCGCCCTCAAACATACTGAGGCGGTTTAGGAAGGCGACAAGTTCGGCGCTTGGGTAAAACTTTGGCTCGCAAAGCGCGGTGCGAAAACGCTCGAAGCGACCCTTAAAGCCCTCGTCAAAGTGTGGTTCGTAGGTAGTTTTGTATTCTTTGATAAACTCTTTTAACATACTTTTTCCTTAGGCGAGGCGAGCGCGGATGGATTTGATTTTGGCTAGCTTTTCTTCGGCCTTGGCGCGCATTTTGGCAAGGTCGTCGCTTTTTTGGTTTTGAGCGGCCACGAGTGTAGTAAGGGCGTTTTGTCGCTCTTTCAAATTTGATTTTAACGCCTCTATTTCGTTTTTTGCTTGCTCTACGAAGTCCGCGACACAAAGCCCGCTAAGCTCGCCGAGGGCGGCTTTTAGATTTAGCCCCGCCAAAAAGCCCTCGAAAACCTCCACTAGGCGTTTTTCAAGCGCGTTTAGGTCTTTTTGTTTTAGCGCGCTTGCAAGTTCAAATTTGAGCGGCGCGTAATCGGTTTGCGAAAATTTTTCGTCAAAATACGCCTTGATATCGGGAGTTTCAAATTTGAAATCATTCACGCCAAGAGCGAGCGTAAATCTTTCTTTTAAATCTGTCATTTGGGCGTTTATTTGGGTTTTGAAATCGCGGAAAAGATCGATAAACAAGTCTCTAAATCGTCCCTCGCAAAACGCAAAAACCGCGTCTAAATCCATCTTTTGACCCTTTGTCGCGGCGTAGCGAGCGTCCGATATCACGCGAGATTTTAGCGCGGAGACGATGTTTTTTAGCGCGCCAAGCTCGCTAGAATCGTATTTTAATCGCTCTAGGCCGGCGTTTAGTTCCGCAGTGGCGTTCTCTGCTTTTTCGTTCAAATTTGAAATCTCTCGCTCGCTCTCACGCACTTTTTCGCGCGCTTGGCTAGCGTCCAATGAAAACGCTTTGATGACGCTCTCCACGCGCTCTTGCGCTAATTTGGCGACTAGGGCGAGTTCTTTTTTGTATCCTCCTAAAATCATCGCCGCTTTTTTGCTATTCGCGCCAAAAAGCGTCTCGTAAAGATAGTTTTTGAGCTCGCTCATACCCATTCCCGTGGGTGCGCAAATGGCGAAAAATCGGGCTTCGTTTGCAAGCGTATCGTCAAATCCGGCGTCTTTTAGCTCGCTAGCGACCGCCCGGCGTGTATAATCCATCACTTCGGCTAGTCCATCGCGGCTCACCAAATCGGCGTGAGTGAGCACGATGGCAATAGAGCCGCTTTTGCCGCTCGCAAGGGCTTCGGTGATGAATTTCATGTCTTTTTTGGTCGCGCTTTGGCAGGCGTTCATAAGGTGCATGATAAAATCGCTTCCCACTACAAAGCGACGCGTGAGCTCCTCGCGGAAAACTACCGCGTCATCTAAACCCGGGGTATCGACGATTTCGATGTTG
>ONQI01000020.1 GCA_900319915.1 uncultured Campylobacter sp. | reverse complement strand
TTCGTCGTTGATAAAGAAGGCGTTTTGCGTTACGCTTTGCCTATTGACGATTTGCTTTTGTATGATTTTGATAGACGCCTAAATGACATTATTGCAGGCAACGAAGACGAGTACAAGCCGCATTCTGCGCTCGATACGCAAGACATAGGCGAAGTCGCCGAAATCGTCAAAGACTATGACCTTAGCGCCGTCGCCGTGGTTAATAAAGCGGGAGTTTTACTGGGGCGTATTACGGTTGATGATATCCATGACTTTATCGAGGAGAGCGCGACCGAACAAATCTATAACCTAGCGGGACTAGACGACGAAGCCGAGAGCGAGGAGACGGTCGCGCAAGCGGGAAAATCTCGCGCCGCGTGGCTGCTTGTTAATCTTTTTACCGCTCTTATTAGCTCGTTTATCATAGGGCTATTTGACGAGACGATAGCCGCCTACGTCGCTTTGGCCGTGCTTATGCCAATAGTAGCAAGCATGGGTGGAAATACCGGCACCCAGGCTCTCACCGTTACCGTGCGCCGTTTAGCCACGCATGATATCGAGTTTGCCGACTTTAAAAAGGTCTTATTGCGCGAAGGAGCTATTGCGGTTTCAAACGGACTAATTTTTGCCGTTTTAATGGGAATCGTGGCGTATTTTTGGTTTCACAAACCTATGCTAGGCGTGGTAATCGCGGCTTCCATGCTTATCAATCTCACTATGGCTGGACTTTGCGGCACGCTCATTCCGCTTGCGCTCAAACGCGCCGGCATCGATCCGGCCGTGGGAAGTTCGGTGCTACTTACTACCGTAACCGACGTGGTGGGATTTTTTAGCTTTTTAGGACTTGCTAAATGGATACTTCTGTAAGCGATCTTTCAATCGAGCCACTAGGCGAGAGTAAGTTCGTCAAACCCTTTTCTATCGTTTTTACTCAAGATGGTAAGCGCAGACGTTGGGATTGCGTGGAAGCGCATGACAGCGTCTCTTGCGTGCTTTATCACACCGAAAAACACGCATTTTTGTTCGTTAGACAGTTTCGCCCGTCACTTTGGTATTACCAAACGCGCGGCGGTGAAGTGGGCGAGGAGCTAGGCGTCAGCAACGAACTGTGCGCGGGGATAATGGACAAAGGTTTGAGCCCCGAAAAAACGATAATCGAAGAAGTGCTCGAAGAAACGGGTTACGAGATAGAAGCCGTGAGCAAAATCACGAGCAGTTATACCGCGCTGGGATTTGGAGCGAACAAGCAGACGATTTTTTACGCGCTTATCGACGAGAGCATGCGCCGCACGAAAGGCGGCGGCGTGGACGACGAAAAGATAGAGTGTATATTTGTCCCTGAAAGTGAAATTATGGATTTTATCTTCGACGAGCGCAGGGTCAAGGCGCCAAATTTGCAGTTTGGGATTTTGTGGTTTACGCAAAATATTTTGCCGACTATTCAAATTTGAACTCGGTTCAAATTTGAAAAACGCTCATCGGCGCATTTCTAGCGTCGGGGTTAGGGAGAGGTTGAGGGGAAGAGGAAGCGACTTCGCAATTCAAGTCACCTTCATAAAAAAGACCCAAACTATCTTTCAAATTTGAATAATCAAATTTGAATATGCTCAGGAATTCCTCACGATTAGACTATCCGGCAATCCCCATTTTTTAATGATTTCTTCTTCCTTGGCTCTCATTTCGCCGTTGTCTTTTTCATGGTCGAAGCCTAGTACGTGAAGCAAACCGTGGGTAAAAAGTAGGGCGAGTTCGTCCTCCTCGCCGTGGCCGTATTCGCAGGCTTTTTCGGCGACTTTGTCGAGATTTACGACGATAGAACCTAGCGGAAAGTGTGGCGCCGGTTCGAGCGGGAAACTAAGCACGTCCGTGGCATAGTCAAGCCCGCGTTCTTTGAGATTGAGCTCGCGCATTTGCTCGGCGCGGACAAAAACAAGCTCCACCTCGCCGTCTGTCAAAAAATCAGTGATTTCGTCCAAAATCGCGGGATAATTATCTTCACATATTATCATTTTTATCCTTGTAATAAGTTTTATTTATATAATTTTCGTATTTGGCGAAGAGATAGTCTTTTATTTCCAAAAGCATGAGCGCCGCAAGCGACGGAATGGTAAAAAATCGCACCGCGATGAAAATCGTATCAAGATTCGTTATTTTTAGACTTTCGTCAAGCAACGTTTTGTCGAGGTCGCCAAAATTTACGAGCAAAAATACAGTTACGACAATGGTCGATATTTTAGATATGATTTTGTTGGTAATCGCGCTTACATCGGGGTTTGCTATGAGCGACATTACTAGCCAAACGAGCAAGAAAACAAAAGTAAAAACAAAGTCGTCCGCGACTCGCTTTGTAGCAAGAGCGACAATGGTGGAGACACATATAGCTAGAAATATGCTAAAAAATACAAAGCTTGTGGCTTTTTTGATGGCGCGAAAAAAATAATAAAGCACCGCGGGTAAGATGAAAAATAACCCTGCCGGCAAGAACCAAAACGCTCCTTCTAGTAAAAATGGAAGCCCAAACGCGAGTGCGGCACAGAGCCAAAACACCCACAGATATACCTTTTTGTGTCCATCAAAAATATAGCGGTGGAGTCTATCTAGAACGGCTAATTTTAAATTTAGCTGTCTAATCGCCATAAAAACGGCTATCGTGCCTTTGATAAGCGGCGTGGCGCGAGGCTCACGGGTGCTCATAGCTTGACAACTCCGTACTTTCGTTCAATATAAAGCTTGTAATAACTAAACAAAAGCGCTCTCATCTCTAAAAATATCAACGCGACGAGCGGCGGCGCGATCATAGTGCGAGCCGCGTCGATGACGATATCGATGTTGTCTAAAAGCGCGTTCATTCCGCCGTTATGTTCGCTTGCGATGTCGTTAAGCCCAATCGTAGTGACGACGGTAATAAAAACGGTGGAAAACTTAAACGCAAAACCGTTTGCCAATAACGCGCTCGCGTTGTCCGCCACGAGCATGATTACGCCCCACGAGAGTTCGGCGACCAGCGCGTAGACGATTTCGCTTTGTGCTTCTCCGAGGTCAAGAGCGGCAATCCATGCTATGTAGGCAAAACAATAACTCGTCGCTATGGCGAAGAAAAACAGCACGAGCGCGCTATGCAAAGCGCGGTAATAATAATACGCAAGCGCGGGAAGTAGGGCGAAATTTAGCGCGAGTTGCCCGTATAAAAGAGTTTTTGAGGGCACTATCCAGTCGGCTTCGCAAGCGACGATTAGAGTCAAAATGACAAGCGCGATAACTCCGAAAAACGCGTCGTAAATTTTTCGTCTAGCGCCGTATTTTCGCAAAATTACCCCTTTAAATCTTTCGCTTCGCGCGCTGAGGCGTTTAGTGCGAATGAAAAACGCTATCATGGCGCGAACTATCAAAATCGGATTTTCCGGGTCGGGGGCTTGACGCTGATGACGAGCGAGTTTATTATTCAAATTTGAATTGATTACATCCATTCTAACACCTGCGTAATTTCTTTGGCGACGTAGATTTTGAGCGCGGTTTTTTCGAGCCCTTTGGCGGGGGCTACTACGTTTTTAAACTTTTGCATTTCGGCCTCGCGCAGTCTCGCGTCGAGGTTGAAAACGTCGCGAATTTCGCCGTTTAGGCTGAGCTCGCCCACAAATAGACTTTCTTTGCTAATCGGGCGGTTGCGAAAACTTGAAATTATCGCCGCGACCACGGCTAGATCGCAGGCGGTTTCGCTGATTTTGACCCCGCCCGTGACGTTGACAAACACGTCGTAGTGGCCGAGTGGAATTTCTAGTTTGCGCTCAAGCAACGCCAAAATCATATCTAGTCTGTTTTTGTCAAAGCCCGTGGCGCTACGTTTGGGATATGCACTCTCGCACACTAGGGCTTGAATCTCGACTACAAGTGCGCGCGAGCCTTCCATAGCAACGGTTATCGCCGAGCCGCTCACGGCCTTGCCACGCGTGAAAAACTTGCTTCCCGCGTCTTTCGCGCTCGTTAGTCCGTTTTGACTCATCTCGAAAATCCCCACTTCGCTAGTCGAACCGAAGCGGTTTTTGAATCCGCGCAAAATGCGCAATTCCTTGCTTGCGTCGCCCTCGAAATATAGCACGGTATCGACCATATGCTCCAAAATGCGAGGACCCGCGATAGAGCCTTCTTTGGTGATGTGTCCTATGATAAAAACGCTGATATTTCGCTCTTTTGCCAAGCGCATGAGTTCAAAAGTAATCTCGCGCACCTGCGATACGGAGCCCGGAGCCGAGGTAATCTTGTCGCTGTAAAGCGTCTGAATAGAATCTATGATAAGCGTGGAATAATCGCGTTTGGCAATCTCCGCCATGATGACGTCGAGGTTGATTTCGGTGAGTAAATATAAATTTGAATGATTTGCCTCGAGACGGTCGGCGCGGAGCTTGATTTGGCTTTCGCTTTCTTCACCGCTCA
>ONQI01000131.1 GCA_900319915.1 uncultured Campylobacter sp. | reverse complement strand
GCTTCTTGCGATTTGGATTCCTACTTCGTTCCTAGGCTGCATGGTTACCGCGTTTATCGTTTCTAAGTTCGCTCAACTAGATCTTGAAAAAGATCCGGTTTATAAAGAGCGCCTTGCTCGTGGCGAAATCAAAGAAATCAAAGAAG
The DNA here is from genome assembly GCA_900319915.1 of uncultured Campylobacter sp. GTDB lineage: Bacteria > Campylobacterota > Campylobacteria > Campylobacterales > Campylobacteraceae > Campylobacter. The sequence continues at coordinate 3,472 of ONQI01000131.1, read as the reverse complement.
CTCAATACGAAGAACTCCCAAGCTCTGCTAAAACTTCCGTTTGGATTTTCATTATCGGCGTGCTTGCCGTCGTATTCTACGCGACTGCGATCAGCAAAAACGTCGGTCTTATCACAGACGTCAAACTTCCAAGAGACGGCGCGATTATGAGCTTTATGCTTACTATTGCGACTCTTATCGTTATTATCTGCAAAGTCGACGTCAGCAAACTTTATAGCACCAGCACTTTCAAAAGCGGTATGAACGCGTGCATCTGCGTCCTTGGCGTTGCATGGCTAGGCGATACTTTCGTCTCAAACCACGTCCAAGCGATCAAAGATTTCTCATCTGACCTCATCGGTCAATATCCTGCGCTTCTTGCGGTAGTATTGTTCTTTGCCAGCGCGCTTTTGTATTCTCAAGCCGCAACCGCAAAAGCCATCGTGCCTACCGTTATCGCGGCCCTTGCTCTAAAAGAGCATCCAGAGCTTGTCTACATCGTAGTAGCTAGCTTCCCTGCGGTTTCTGCGTTGTTTGTTCTCCCTACTTACCCTACGCTTTTGGGTGCGGTGCAAATGGACGACACAGGCTCTACAAGAATCGGTAACTTCGTATTCAACCACCCATTCTTGATTCCTGGCGCGCTCGCTATCGCACTATCGGTCGCATTTGGTTTCATTGCCGCGCCGATGATGTTATAATTCAAATTTGAACTCGTTCGCGGGGCTTCCCGCGCGGGTTCAAATTCCAAATTTGTTTTTAACCAACCAATCTTAATTTAAGGAGTTGTCCAATGAATTTTGGCAAAAAGGCACTATTCATGTCTGCACTAGTTTTGGGGGCTACAATGGCATTTGCTAAACCTACCATCTACATTTTAGCTACAGGCGGCACTATCGCCGGAAGTACCGGCGGAGAAGCTTTAACGTCCAACTACACCGCCGGCGCAAAAACAGTTGACGAGCTCATCAGAGCAGTCCCACAAATCAATGAAATCGCCACTATCAAAGGCGAGCAAATCTCCAAAATCGGCTCTCAAGATATGAACAATGCCGTTTGGCTCAAACTTGCAAAACGCATAAACGAGCTCCTATCTAGCGGCAAAGCCGACGGTATCGTCATCACTCACGGTACAGACACCATGGAAGAGACAGCTTACTTCCTAAACCTCACCGTAAAAAGCGAAAAACCGGTCGTCTTAGTAGGCGCTATGAGAAACTCAGACTCTATGAGCGCGGACGGTCCGATGAATTTGTTTAACGCCGTAAACGTTGCAATAAATAAAGAAAGCACAGGCAAAGGCGTTTTAGTCGCGATGAACGAAGAAATCCACGCCGCTAGAGAAGTAACCAAAACCGTAACTACTTCTGTGGATACGTTCAAATCTCCAAACACCGGCAAAATCGGCACCGTATTTTACGGCAACGTCAAATACTATATGAACCCTATCCGCAAACACACTAGCGCCGCGGCGTTTGACGTAAGCAAAATCGAGTCTTTGCCACGCGTAGACATCATCTATGGTCACGCAAACGAAACTGCCGACCTCATCGAAGCGGCGGTAGCTAAAGGCGCAAAAGGTATCGTAAACGCAGGTATGGGCAACGGCAATCCGTCGGCTAAAAACACCGAGGCTCTTGGCGAAGCTGTCAAAAAAGGCGTAGTCGTCGTGCGTGATTCACGCGTAGGCTCCGGCGAGACTACAATGAACGGCGAAGTGGACGACAAAAAATACGGCTTCCTTACAAGCGACAACCTCAACGTCCAAAAAGCTCGCGTATTACTTATGCTAGCCCTCGCTACTACAAGCGACAAAGCTAAAATTCAAGAATATTACTTGACACACTAATCTACAGCGGCGCAGCTTTTGCGCCGCAAAACTTTCCTCTAATTCAAATTTGATTATCTTTTAAATTTAAAATCCCAAGCAGATATCCATTAAAATTTAAACGCCTACGCGTCATTGCGAGCGGTCGCTAGAGCGCGCGGCAATCTCGCATTCAAATTTAAATGGAATCAAATTTGAATAAGTTTCAAATTTGATTATAGGCGAAGCGATTTTTGAGCTAGTTCGCTGGTTGCGAGCGAAAACGAGCCTAGATAGAACTCATTTGTTTAACGGCGGCGAAGTTTTTGCGAAACTTCCGCGAAATAGCCAAAAAGCCGAGCCGCCGCTAATTATTCTTCGATTAGTTTCAAATTTTTAAGCGATAAATCGAGTATCCCCGCGCTGTGCGTCAGCGATCCGCACGAAATAAAATCCGCGCCAAGACTTGCCAGCTCTTTTACATTGTGTTTGCCCACGTTGCCAGAGATTTCGGTTTGAGCCCGACCCGCGATGAGCGCGAGGGCTGATTTGATGGTAGGCGCGTCCATATTGTCTAGCATGATGATATCCGCGCCCGCTTCCACGGCCTCGCGCGCCATCTCGAGCGTCTCGACTTCGACCTCGATTTTACGCACGAAAGGCGCGTAGGCTCTTGCGGCCACGATAGCCTTCCCCACGCCTCCGGCGGCGCTGATATGGTTGTCTTTGAGCAAAACTCCGTCGCTGAGATTGTAGCGGTGATTTTGACCGCCGCCCACTTTGACCGCGTATTTTTCAAAAATCCTGTTGTTCGGCGCGGTTTTGCGAGTATCGAGCAAGACGGTGCGCGAGCCCGCCATGAGTTTGACCATTTCGCGCGTAAAAGTGGCTATGCCGCTCATTCTTTGCAGATAGTTTAGCGCCGTGCGCTCGCCGGCTAAAATCATTCTGATATCGCCGCTCACGCGAGCTAACACAGCTCCGCGCTCCACTTCGTCGCCGTCTTTGGCGACTAGTTCCACACTCACGCCCTCGCCTAATAGCTCGAACGTGCGAGCAAACACCCCGAGCCCCGCTATCACGCCGTCCGCTTTGGCGATGAGCTCGCAAGCCCCTCGCGCGCCCCCCTTAAACACGGCGTTCGCGCTCACGTCCTCGCTCGTAATATCCTCGCTTAGGGCTTGCAAAATCAGCTTGTCCGCGTTTAATCTCATCGTAGTTTGATTCATTCTTTTTCCTTTTTTACCGCGTTCCAAACCGCCTTTTCATAGCCCTCAAACAGCGCGTTTACGTCAAAATATTCGCTCAAATTAGGCTCGTAGTTCAAATTTGAATTATTCAAATTTGAATCGTTTGCACGGGAAGCGATATCCGCGGCGGCGCGAGAAGCAAAAACCATGCTTTCTAGCAAGGAATTACTAGCTAGGCGGTTCGCGCCGTGAACCGCGTTGCAAGCGACTTCTCCCACCGCGTAAAGACCTCTTAGAGAAGCCCTCCCTTCATAACCAGTTGCGATGCCGCCCATGTGATAATGTTGCGCCGGAACTACGGGAATAGGCTTTTTGAGCGGGTCGTAACCGATTTCGCAGCATTTTTTGTAAATGTTTTCAAAGTGCGTTTTTAGCACCTCCGGGGCAATTCCGCGCATATCTAACCACACGTGCGGCGTCCCGTCCGCTCTCATGC
>ONQI01000144.1 GCA_900319915.1 uncultured Campylobacter sp. | reverse complement strand
TCACACCATAGTGGGCGCGGGAGCGAGCGAGGGCAGTATGGACGCGGCAAATATCCTAAAACCCGCTCTCGCGCGTGGCGAGCTTCACGCGGTGGGCGCGACCACGCTCAAAGAATATCGCAAGTATTTTGAAAAAGACGCGGCCTTGCAACGTCGCTTTCAGCCCGTCAACGTCTCCGAGCCTAGCGTAAACGAAGCGTTGCAAATACTTCGCGGTATCAAAGATAGGCTAGAAGTGCACCATGGCGTGCGGATATCGGATTCCGCGCTCGTCGCGGCCGCCAAGCTTAGCGATCGCTACATCAGCGGCAGATTTTTGCCCGATAAGGCTATCGACCTCATAGACGAGGCCGCAGCCGAGCTAAAAATGCAAATCGAATCCGAGCCTTTCGAGCTATCCAAAATCAAACGCGAAATCGAAACGCTCAAAGTCGAGCGCGAAGCCCTAAAAATGGAGGGCGAAGACAAAAACAAAGAGCGACTTGCGCAAATCGAAAAAGAAACTTCAAATTTGAACGAGAAAAAATCCGCTCTAGAAATCAAATTTGAAAATGAAAAGGCCGTTTTCGAGGGCATTAGCGACGCCAAAAAAAGCATAGACGCGCTCAAAAACGAGGCCGAGCTCGCGCGCAGGGGCGGTAGCTACGAAAAAGCCGCCGAGATTGAATATAGCAAAATCCCCGAAGCCAACGCCAAAATCAAAGAGCTCGAGGCAAAATGGGAAGATATGCAAAAAGCGGGCGTTCTACTCAAAAACGAAGTTGACGAAGACTTAGTCGCCGAAATCCTAAGCAAATGGACGGGAATCAGCGTCAAGCGCATGCTCACAAGCGAAAAAGAGAAATTTTTGGAGGTCGAGGAGCGACTCAAAGAGAGCGTCGTGGGTCAAGACGCCGCGCTTCACGCGCTAGCTCGCGCCATCAAACGAAACAAAGCTGGGCTTTCCTCGGCCTCGCGCCCTATCGGCAGTTTCCGCTTCCTAGGACCTACGGGCGTGGGCAAAACCGAGAGCGCGAAGGCTTTGGCACGCTTCCTCTTCGACGACGAAAAGGCGATGATACGCTTCGATATGAGCGAATATATGGAAAAACACAGCGCGTCCCGCTTGCTCGGCGCGCCTCCGGGATACGTGGGCTACGAAGAGGGCGGCCAACTTACCGAGGCGGTGCGTCGCAGACCGTATAGCGTGATACTTTTCGACGAGGTGGAGAAAGCGCACAAGGACGTTTTCAATATCCTGCTAGGCATACTCGACGACGGACGCGCCACCGACAACAAAGGCGTAACGGTGGATTTTAAGAATACTATCATTATTCTTACTAGTAATATCGCGAGTGCGGCTATTTCAAATTTGAGTGGCGAAGAGCGCGAGGCGGCGGTCAAAGACGCGCTAAAAGAGTATTTCCGCCCAGAGTTTCTCAACCGCCTAGACGATACGATTGTCTTTAATCCTTTGGGCGAGGGCGAGCTAAATAAAATCGTTTCTATTATGTTCAAAGAGCTCGCCGCGACCTTGCAAAATCGCGGTATCAAGGCAGAACTCACCGAGGCCGCCAAATCGCTTATCGCCAAAGCGGGATTTGACCCGGTATATGGCGCGAGACCGCTTCGCCGCGCGCTTTACGAGCTGGTCGAGGACAGGCTTGCAGAGATGATACTTCGCGACGAAATCGGCTCGGGTGATGAAATAACTATCGACGCCGTGGGCGACGATATAGTCGTAAGCAAGAAATAATCGCCTTTGGGATAATTCAAATTTGAATTATCCCGCCCGCTCCGCCTACTTTCTATTTCAAATTTGAAAAATTCTCAATTTTAAGTTTATTTTTATTGACAAGAAAAAAAAAAAACGGTATTATTGCGGATATTTTTACCTTAAAGGTTAAGCAATGAAAAAGGCGTTTTTATTTGCGAGTTGTATCGCATTTTTCGCTAATTTTGGTTTTGCGGGCACGTCTGTGGATATAACCGCTTGCGAAAATGGTAACGCGGAGGAGTGCGCCAAAGTCGGCGATTATTTTTGCCTCACTGCGAAAGATTACACAAAAGCCAAGAAATATTACGAACTAGCCCGAGAAAGCGGTAATATAAGAGGTATTTTTGGGCTCGCTATTTTATACGCAAATGGGTATGGTGTGGATAAAAATCCGGAAAAAGTTAAATTTTACTGCGAAGAGGCACGTAGAATCAATCCTAGCGACGGTCGTTTTTTAGTGATTTGCGGCGGGCAAGCTAAATAAAGGAACGAAAAATGAAGCGATCAATAAATTTAGTAATAACAAAAAATATAGCGGTTGCAATAGTTGCATTTTTTGCGAGTCTTTTATTCGGCGGTTGCTCTGCTGAATATAGATATTCCGTTTCGTCAAAAGTAGTATCTGGTAAACTTACTAGATCGGTATGTTATGAGGGTATTGGAGGAGCCGCAAACAAATATCACTGCAAACAAGTCAAAATGTTAGACAGTAGCATTCATTACGCAATAGAAGATTTGGTAGAGTTATGCGACGAAGATAATTATTTTCCGGCTTGCTACTATATAGCCGAGCGAAATATAAGAGGGAGACGATTAACGATGATACAGAAGTTTAAGGAACTTTGCGAAAATAACGCTTCCGCTTTGGCTTGCGACTCATTAGCGAAACTAGGAGTAGAGGTTGAACCAAAATATCTAAAAATGGCTTGCGATTCCAATTATGGATATAGTTGCATTCAGCTAAAAGCAAAGACTATACTTGACTCTCTTGAAAAAGCTTGCAACAATAAAAAAGATGCCAATAGTTGCATGAAATTGTATTTGGCATACTATAATGGCGGCATAAGCACAAAAACTTTTGTAGGGCAAAGCGAAAGCGCGATAAACATCCCTACAAATCGTCCAAAAGGACTTATGTATCAAGGTAAGGCTTGTAAAATTAATAAATCTGTAGAAATGGAGATGGGGACCACTTGTTCCGACGCTGCCCGTGACCTTATTAAAAATAATAGTACGGACGCATCTTTGGGTGTCGAATTATTAACTAAATATTGCTACGATAAAGATTTTTTCAGTTGCAGGGAACTCGCCAGCTATTATTATCCTTCGCAATTGAAACAAGCAAAAATTTTTTACGGTAAGGCTTGCGATTTGTTTAATTTATCTGACGAAAAAACAAAAAAAGAATTTACGGATGGGGATTACGTTTGCAAACAGTATAAAAAATTAAAAGCTCAGGGCTATTGATTTAAAATTTGAAGTAAAAATTTAAAGGTGCTTCTAATTTAATTAACTTTCAAATTTGAATTATC
>ONQI01000062.1 GCA_900319915.1 uncultured Campylobacter sp. | reverse complement strand
TGGAAGCGGTGCAATTCCACCCAACTCCAATTGTTCCATCCGGTATTCTTCTTACTGAAGGTTGCCGTGGTGACGGTGGTATTCTTCGCGATGTGGACGGCTACCGCTTTATGCCGGATTACGAGCCTGAGAAAAAAGAACTTGCTAGCCGCGACGTCGTTTCTCGCCGCATTATGGAGCACATCCGCAACGGCAAAGGCGTCAAGAGCCCTTATGGCGAGCACGTTTGGCTCGACATCAGCATTCTTGGTCGCGAACACATCGAGAAAAACCTTCGCGACGTTCAAGAAATCTGCCAAATCTTTAACGGTATCGATCCTGCAGACGAAGGTCCTAAAGGCTGGGCGCCAATCCTTCCTATGCAACACTACTCTATGGGCGGTATCCGCACTAAGCCAACAGGCGAAAGTCCGACTCTGAGCGGTCTATTCAGCTGCGGCGAGGCTGCTTGTTGGGATATGCACGGCTTCAACCGTCTAGGCGGTAACTCTGTTGCCGAAACAGTCGTCAGTGGTATGATTGTCGGCGATTATTTCGCGGAATACTGCCAAAATCACGATATCGATATTAACAGTGCGACTATCGAGAAATTTGTCAAAAAAGAAGAAAATTACCTCAAATCTCTAACAGAGAAAAACGGTAAATACAATGTCTTTGAAATCAAAAACAAGATGAAAGACATCATGTGGGAGCACGTTGCGATTTTCCGCACCGGCGAAGGCCTCAAAAAAGCGGTTGACGAGCTAGAAGAACTTTACAAAGAATCTACAAATATCAACCTCAAAAACAAAGACCTCTCCGGCGGTAACCCGGAGCTAGAAGAGGCGTATCGCGTTCCTATGATGCTCAAACTCGCACTTTGCGTAGCTTGGGGCGCATATCTTCGCACAGAGAGCCGCGGCGCACACTATCGCGAGGACTATCCGAAACGCGACGACCTTAACTGGTGCAAACGCACGCTCACTAGCTGGAAAGACGGCGACACAAAACCAACCGTAGAATATGAAGAGCTAGACATCATGAAGATGGAGATGCCGCCTGCATTCCGTGGTTACGGCGCGAAAGGCAACATCATCGAGAACCCGCTATCTGCTAAACGCCAAGCCGAAGTCGACGAAATCCGCGCTCGCATGGAAGCAGAGGGCAAAGGTAGATATGAGATTCAAGACGCGCTAATGCACTATGAATTGCAACCAAAATATAAAGCTAAAAACGAAAGGGTAGGAGTAGGTTATGAGTAGGAAGATCAAAATCAGAGCTTTTAAGTATAATCCGCTAAGTAAAGTGAGCAAACCTCACTTTGCGGAATACGAGCTCGAAGAAACAGACGGAATGACGCTATTTATCGCTCTTACACAAATCCGCGAGAAATTTGATCCGGATTTGCGTTTCGATTTCGTCTGCCGCGCTGGTATCTGCGGTAGTTGCGGTATGGTTATCAACGGTGTGCCAAAGCTCGCGTGCAGAACGCTTACTAAGGATTACCCAAGCGGCGTGATCGAGCTTATGCCTTTGCCGGCGTTCAAGCTTCTCAAAGACCTTAGCGTTGATACGGGAACTTGGATGAACAATATGAGCAAACGCGTCGAGAGTTGGATTCACAGCACCAAAGAGACCGACATCTCTAAACTCGAAGAAAAAGTCGATCCGCAAGCAGCGCAAGACACGTTTGAGCTTGACCGCTGTGTCGAGTGCGGTATTTGCGTAGCTAGCTGCGGTACCGCTCTTATGCGCCCCGATTTCATCGGCGCGGTTGGTTTAAACCGCGTGGCTCGCTTCAAAGTCGATCCGCTCGACGAGCGCACAGACGAAGACTTCTACGAGCTTATCGGCGATGACAACGGCGTATTTGGCTGCATGAGTTTACTAGGATGCGAAGACAACTGCCCTAAGCACTTGCCGCTTCAAAGCAAAATCGCTTATATGCGCCGCAAAATGGCGCTCGCGAAGTAATTATTTTCGCGATTTTCGAGCGCGGGCTTTCCGCGCCCGAACTTCTTATTTTCATATTTTACTGAAATCATTTCAAATTCAAATTTAAATTAACCGATTACTTTACGCTATCAATTCAAATTTGAACTAAATTTCGCTAAAAACAACTCAAATTTGAGTTTGTACCCGCGTCCGAGAACCCCCCCCCAAAAAAAACTTTTTTTCAAATATTTGGCACAAAAGATAGCAAAATCTGGGCGCTCTTACCACAAAAAAGAGGCGGCTAGTATCACAAAAGCGTGGATAAAGAAAAATATATGAAATTTCTCACGAATGGTTGGGATAGTCGTGTTTGCAGCGTTTTAAAGCTATCGAAAGCGCGGAAACCAAATTTGAATATTTAAATTTGAAAAGTGAAATTTTGATAGAGTAGGTTTCAGACAATGATTCTTTGTCTAAAACCTCAAGAATATGCCGCTTAGCCGTTTTTGCGCTCGAATTCGCGCATAAACTCGACCAAAGTCTTGACGTTGTCTAGTGTAACGGCGTTATAAATAGAGGCGCGCAAACCGCCCAAAATGCGGTGCCCTTTGAGTCCTATCATATTTTCGGCTTCGGCTTCTGCTACAAATTTCTTATCAAGCTCCGCATTTGGAGTAAGGAAGCTCACGTTCATTGCCGAGCGCGAGTCTTTACGCGCGTGACCGGTATAGAAATCGCTCGCGTCGATGGCCGCGTAGAGAGTTTTGGCTTTTTCGGCATTGAGCGCCGCGATACCCGCTAGCCCGCCTTTTTCGTTTATCCAATCGAGCACGAGATCAAGCATGTAAATGCCAAAAGTCGGAGGCGTGTTGGCAAGCGAGTTGGATTCGATTTGGGTTTTGTAGCGAAGTATAGTCGGCACGCTGTCTTTGACGCGGTCTGCTAGGTCTTTGCGAATAACTACGAGAGTTACGCCCGCAGGACCGCCGTTTTTTTGTGCGCCGCCCCAGAAAATGCCGATATTATTGCCCTTAAAATCTATCTCGCGGCTAAAAAGGTCGCTGCTGGCGTCTACTACTAGCGGTGCGCCGTGAGTGTCGGGGTAGGCGCGATATTGCGTGCCGTGCACCGTGTTGTTCGAGCAGATATAGCAGTAGTCGGCGTCCGAGCTAAATTTGATATCGTCGGGGATGTGCGTGAATCCGTCATTTTCACTACTAGCGACGACGCGGTGGTTGATTCCGAGATTTTTGGCTTCTTTGATAGCTTTGGTCGTCCAAACGCCGCTATCTACGTATTCGGCTACGCCGCCTTTGTAGAGATTCATCGGTACTTGGGCAAACTGCATATGACCGCCGCCTTGCAAAAATAGCACCGCGTAATCGTCGTCGATGTTATAAAGCTTGCGGATTTTTTCAATCGCGCCGTTATGAAGCGCGTCGAAAACCTTGCCGCGGTGGCTTACTTCCATGATGTTAAAGCCCATACCGTGGTAATCGAGGAACTCTTCTTGAGCTCGTTTGAGCACGCTAATATCGAGCCCGCTAGGACCCGCGCTGAAATTTAAAACTCTGTTCATTTGCCGCCTTTTTGTAAAAATTTAATGACGCGATTATACTATTTTGCGGCTTAAAAGTTTCAAATTTGAAATAGATGAAATTAAGCCCGCCCATGCTTTGATAAAGATAAGTAACTTTGTTTTTATACTTAACGTCGTTTTTCAAAGTATATATAGTAGCCGCGTGGGTAAGTTCGTGAGCATAGGTCTCTTCGTTACTCATAAATCCTGAGAAATCCTCGCTAACACTTTTTGTAAGAGTGATTTTATTTAGGTCTATATTAAACTTACCTTGATTGATACTCTCTTTTGTTTCGTTCATCACTACTTTAAGACCTTTAATAGAGCCTTTAAGAGTATCCGTAATCTTACCTAGGACTTCTTTAAGTCTGTTGCTATGCTCAATATCTAGACTAAGCCCTTGAAGTTTATCGTATTCTCTTAAATTGTCTTGAATATCGTTAATCAAATTTGGATTAGAACCTAGGTCTTCGCTGAGCATAGTCTCGTTGAAAGTCTCGGTATTTTCGCTAGATTGTTGAGATTTATGATAAGGTTTGAAATTATTTTGATATTCTCGTTCCGAATTCAAATTAGTTTCAGTAGATTTAGATATACTTCCGTTCCCGCTAGGTTGCTGTGAGAGGTGTTTCTGTTGTCCGGCTATAATTTGACCAACAGATGGTAGTTCTTGGTTTTGCCTAGCGGGGTTTTCAAAGTAATCTATAACACTTTGTGGGATAGCATCTATATGTCCTTTATAGCAAGATACGATATGATATCTAGGATACCATAGGTTCTGTTTCTCTTCGTTTTTATAGTGTCTTAAAGTAGCTCCAAAATACTCGTTTCCTATTTTAGCCCATACTCTAATCGCATTTCCTTCCGCTTTTACCGGATAACCTATATGATTTTCATCAAATATTTTTGAAAGAGCAAAAATAACGGCTTCTTCAAGAGATTTATTCTCTTTTTCCATTATAGTTTTAAAATCGTTTTTATGATTTGCAATAATATGCTCTAAGCCATACCCATCGTTCGCAGTCTCGCTACTATCCCCTTTTCCTTTAATTATATCGATATCCCCGTTAGGATTTTTATCTTTTATTTGAAAACTAGGATGAGAGAATACTCCAAGCAAAACCGCGTCTTTTTTACCGTCAAGTTTTGTTTTAAGTAGTGTTTTTAAGCCTTCACTTTTTTCAAGAGTTTTCCCCGATAAAATTTTCATATCTTTGTAGATTTTTTCAGCGTTATCTATATGCCTACCTTTATATTGCGGGCTAAACAATACTTCACTTTCTTCGCTTTCTTTTTCTTCTTTTCTTGACTCTTTAACCCTTTCTAAAGCTTCTTCAAACTCTTTATTTTTTTGAGATATTTCTTTTACTATACCTTCGTATACTTTTTTATTAAAGTTCTTGTAATCTAGCTTTCCATTAGATTTGATAAATCCTTGCATAGTGGAAATATTTACAAAGAAATTACCCATAGCCGTATCTCCACTATTTATAAGTCCTGTTTTAGGATCGTATTGATACGCGGAATTAGCGTAATTGTTTTGAACGTTGTTGTAAGAACCTTTGTATGAGAATAAGACTTTTCTATTTATTAAGCGAGTAATTATGGGTTTCGAATTTGAATAAATAAAAAAGGGCGATTCAAATTTGAATCGCCTATGAGCGAGGCGAGCGGGGAGCTCGCCTGCTGGATTATGATTAGAAGCGGTTTTTACGCACTTCCTCAACCATTGTCGTAGCCATATCGTTGACGGACTTGGCGATTTCGTCGGTTTGAACGGCCGTTTCGTTGTTTTTGACGGTGAGGCCGTTGATGTTGCTGACGGCTTCGTTGATTTGAGTAATAGCGAGCGTTTCTTCTTTGAGGCTCGAGCTCATCTCGTTGATATTTTGGACGAGAATATTGACGTTTGCTTCGATTTCCGCTAGCGAGCGACCGGTATTTTCAGCTAGGTTGCGCACTTCGTCGGCGACGACCGCGAAGCCGCGTCCATGTTCGCCTGCGCGTGCCGCTTCTATAGCCGCGTTGAGGGCTAGAAGGTTGGTTTGATCGGCGATTTCGCGGATAGTGCCGACTACTTGTTTGATACCGTCGGTTTGTTTGATGACTTCGTTGGAGCGTTCTGTGATAGAGCCCATTGACGAGCTTAGTTCGTCTATTGCGCTCGCGGATTCGCCTAACAAGTGAGTTTGGCTAGCCGCACCTTCGCGAAGCGAGCTTACGGATTCGTCGAGTAGTTTGGCTTGCTCGCGGAGTTGCTCGGCGGTGTGGAGGTTATCGCGTAGCATAGTGCAGATTTGGTCGCCCAAAGCGTTCGCGCCATCTCCGATGACGCCGGCTTCGCCCTCGACGCGAGTAGTGAAATTCGAGTTCGCGTATGCTTCGAATAAGCGAGTGATTTCGTTGGTGTTACTTCCCATTTTGCTTTGAAGGTCGTCTAGCATGTTGTTTAACACGTCTTTTAAGCGAAGTAGATCGGGCGAACTTGGATTTTCGTCGATGCGACGGGTAAGATTGCCATTTTTGATTTCATTTGCGATTTCGGCGCATTGTGCCACAGCGTCGTTATTGCGTTTCATATGGCGTTTCGTGGCCTCGATGTTTTCGTTGATTTCTTTTGCCATGAGACCAAATTCGTCGCCGGTTTTTAGGTTGATTGGAGCCGCGTCTTTGGCCTTGTGGCTGACGAAATCAAAAAAGCCGTTAAGACCTTTTTGGATTGTTGATATTGGTTTTAGAGCGTATTTGATGATAAAGACTAGCATAGTCACGACGATGAAAATAAATACAATCGACAAAACCGCTTGGAAAATCAAATTTGAAGTCGCTTTGCCTTCTATCGCCGATAAGTCGCTCGTAACGCAAGTCATCCATTTTGTTTTTGCACCGATTTCGCACATAGCGACCTTTGATACGCCGCCAAACTCGTAAAATACGGGTTGACCAGGATGGGATTTTGTTTGTTCGAAGATCTTTTTGGTCATGTTGTTATAAGTCTCGTCTTCGCTTGCTATGCGCGATGGATCCGGACTTACGATAGTCACGATCTTGTCGTCTGTAACGAAAATTTGGGTGTCGGCGACTTTAACGCCTGAAATGAAATTTTGAAGCGCATCAAAAGTATAATCCGTACCTAGAACGCCGCCTACGGCACTACCTTCTTTAAGCGACGCGTAGAAAGTAATCATCATCTTGCCAGACAATGTGTCTTTATATGGGGCCGTTGTGCCTGTGCCGCTTTTTACGGCTTCTTTGTACCAAAATCTCGTTCTCGCGTCCCAATTATCTTTTTCTGGTGTTAAATAATATGGAACTCCATTTTTGCCATTATCTACCGTAAGCATATAACCGTTGCGTTGAAAGCCTACGTAAATCGCTTCGAACGGAGTATTTTTGAAAACGGTAACAAGATTATTCTTGACTATCTCGTCATCAAGACCGGCTCCTTCTACTTGCTTTGCAAGAATAGCCGTCTCTTTTATGCGCTCTTCAATAGTGTCGTTTACGTGCCTAGAAACAGCCGACAAAACTTCTCGTTTGCCGGTTTCGAAAATCTCGGCGACATCGGCTCTAGTTTTGTTAGATAGGATTAACGAAAATATGATAAATCCTATCACCATTGCTAATGAAATTACTAGCGAAATCTTATTCGCAACGCTTTTCATTTCACGCTCCTTATGTGAAGTATTGCTTTCTATGATTATAGTTAAATTTAAGTTAAAGTAGTTTTAAAATCTATCAAGGGCAAATCAAATTTGGATTAGGCGAAAAAATCCCCAAAACACGAATTATCGCTATTTGACGTAGACTTTATACTCGCCGTAGCCTCTCGCGTCCATTTCTTCGAGAGGTATGAATTCTAGCGCCGCGCCGTTTATGCAATATCTTAGCCCGCCTCTATCTTTTGGCCCGTCGTCAAACACATGCCCTAGATGCGAACCTCCCAAGCGCGAAGTAACCTCGGTGCGAATCATACCGTGGCTCGTATCTTTAGCGTAATTCAAAGCGTCCGTGGTAATGGGGCGCGTGAAGCTTGGCCAGCCGCAGCCCGCGTCAAACTTATCGGTGCTCGCAAAAAGTGGTTTTTTGGTCACCACGTCTACATAGACGCCCTTTTTGTTCATTTTGTCGTATTCGCTACTATACGGTCTTTCGGTTGCTTTTTCTTGTGTTACCGAGTATTGAAGCGGGGTCAAATTTGATTTTTTCTCGCTTACGCTTAGCGTTTTAAATTTGCTTTCGTCATAAATAGGCTTATTTGCGCGGGAAATATCGATGTGGCAATATCCGCGTGGATTTTTGACGAGGTATTTTTGATGGTATTCCTCGGCTCTCGCGAAGTTGCGGAGCGGCTCGATAACGACGGCGAAAGGCTTATTAAATTCTTTTTGTTTCATCGCCACAAAAGCTTTTACCCTCTCGCCCGTTTCGTCGTCGGTAAAAAATATCCCCGTGCGATATTGACGACCGCGGTCGTTGCCTTGCTTATCGATTGAAAACGGATCTATCACGCTAAAATATCGCTCCAAAATTTCAGCCAAACTCACCACGTTTTCGTCAAATTTGACGTGGACGGTTTCGGCGTGATCCGTGGTTTTGAGCGTTTCGTAGCTTGCGATTTCACTTTTGCCGTTGGCGTAGCCCACGCTCGTTTCTTTTACTCCCACGACCTTGGAAAAATAGCCTTCCATACCCCAAAAGCAGCCTCCGGCGAGATAGATTTCTTTCAAATTTTCTCCTTTTGCCGCGCAAAAAATCAGCGCGAATACGAGTAAGAGCTTTTTCATTTCTCCTCCTTTTAAATTTGAGTTATTATATCGCCAAAGCGTAAAATAAGTATAAAATGATAATATTAGCGAAATTTTTGGGAGGCAAATATGGAAAATTACGAAGTTTTAAATTTGTTAGTCAAGCACCAAAAAGACGAGCTAAACGCGCTTTATAAACATAAAGATAGCGCTCTTGTGGCAGACTTTTGCGCCGCGTGCGATCTAGGCGAAAGCGACGAAGCAAAAATGGCGGCTCTTTCTCGCATCGTAGGGCTAAAAGACGACGGCATCGTCGCGCTACTCAAAAAATCGGGCGCGAGTGAAGAGAAAATCGCCGCGACTAAGGCCAAAGCGTATAAATTTGTGAGCAAATTTTACCTCTCGCGCCACGAAGCACTGCTAAATCAAATTTCAAATTTGAAACTTCTAAGCCCCTTTAATACGGCGCTCCTAGAAGTCGTGCACGAAATCGGCAAAGCTTTAACAAAGATGCAAAAAAGCTGGACAAAGCGCGTCGTAGACGAAAATTGCGCGGAGTTTAAAGCCAAATTTGAAACCGTCGGCGCGGCGAGCGAGTTTATCAAAGCAAACAAACTCTACCAAACAAACCCCGATGGAAGCGTATGCGACCGCACTTACGGCGCGGTGATGAGACGCAAAGGCGGAGATTTCAAATTTGAACCCTACGCCGCGGCGTTCGCGCAGGAAATGAAAAGCGTTTTAAAAGCCTTCGACAAAGGTGCCAAAAAACTTGCCAAACTTGCTAAAAGCGAAGAGGACGAGGCGTATTTGGACTATATTTGCAAGCTTAGAGCGGCTTTTGGCGAACGTGATAACGCCCGCGTAATCGGCCGCTGGCAAGACGCGGAGAGAGCGTGGATGGACGCTAGGGGCGCGATTCAAATCGGTCACCCGCTCGAATACTACGAAGACGCCTACACGCACGCGGTTGCGCTAGAATTGGACGTGAGGCTGGCAGAGAGCGGCGGCGTGGATGAAAAAGCGATAAAAGAGCGCACGCTCGATACCTTTGAGCAAATCTACGCTAAAATTGGCGCGAGCAACGAAAATATGCGCTCTCTCGTGCACTCAAACGTGAAAAAAACACAACTTTACGTGAGTAACCCGATGATTTTTTACGGTGCGGATTTCGAGGGGCTATTTTCCGCGCAAGTCGTGCCAAACGACGAAATAGTCAGTCGCGAACGGGGCAAAAAGATATTTGCGTTTGTAAACTATATTTACGAAAGCGCCAAAGCAAGGCCGTTTATGAAACTTCCGACCGTGATTTTTGACCTTGATTTTCTCGACTACGGACGCGAAATTCTCTTTCGCAAGCCAAAAATCTGGAAAAAGGTCTATGAAATCTCGACAATCGGGCATGAGTTCGGGCATATTCTTTTTATTGACAGCGACACTGAAACCGCGATGAATAGGGGCGGGGAGTTCAAATTTATAGAAGAATACAAAGCCACCACGGGAGGGCTCGTGAGCTTTTTCTTGCACGAAAACGCGGCGTATCGCATGCCGGTGTTTTACGAGCTCATCAAGCGCGCCGTGGGCCTAGTCGCGTGGCAAAAAGTGAACGAAGTGAGGGCGTATTATTGCGAGGGGCTAATACATTTGAGTTTGCTTTTTGCTTCGGGCGCACTCAAATTTGAAAATAACGCGCTTAAAGTCGATTTTAGCGAAGAAGCTTACGAGCGATTTAAAATTGCCGTTTTGGACAATTATACCGCGCTTGGAGCGCATTACGCCGCCAAAAAAGACGCGAGTGAATTTCTAGCGCGCTTTGCCAAATTTGAAAACGAGATTTATTTGCCGACAGACGCGCAAACAAGAGCTTTTGTGGAATTCTATTACGCCAAATATGAAGAGCTTGCCAATGTGCTTGATGATAGCGGCGAATGGGAAAAATGGCAAAATTATTAAAATTTAAAGGAAAAATAAAGCAAAGTTTGAGTAAAATGCGACGTTTAGGTTTTAAGTAGGGAATTTATCCGAACTAACCTAAAAAACACAAGGAGTATTTTTATGAAAAAAGTAGTTTTTCTAGTAGTTGCTCTTGCTAGCTTCGCATTCGGTGCTGACAACGAGCAAATCAAAGCGTTTTCTGTAATCGCGGCTGGCGTTGGTCTAGGTATCGCGGCTCTTGGCGGCGCTATCGGTATGGGTCACACTGCAGCGGCAACCATCCTTGGAACAGCAAGAAATCCAGGTCTTGGTAGCAAATTACTAACAACAATGTTTATCGCGTTGGCGATGATCGAGGCGCAAGTCATCTACACCCTAGTCATCGCTCTTATCGCGCTTTACGCTAACCCATTCTTAGGTTAATTCCTTAGCCCCTCGTGGGGCTTTTTCTTGCGACCGTGGTGGAATTGGTAGACACGCTACTTTGAGGGGGTAGTGGGCGTACGCCTGTACGAGTTCAAATCTCGTCGGTCGCACCATTTTTATTATGTTTTTCGATACTCTTTCTTCAATTCGCAAAAAAATTATTCTCAAAGACGATATTTATTATTTTGACTGGACGGCTTCGGGGCTAGCTTACGAGCCTATCGAGGACGAAATAAAGCGCGTTCTCGCAACGTATGCCAACGTCCATAGCGCGAGCGCTAGCAATGCTAAAAAAACTTCCGATTACTACAAAAACGCCCGCGATGGTATAAAAAAACTACTTGGCTTAGACGAAAACTTTTATTTGCTTCCTTGCGGTTTTGGAAGCACGGCGGCAATTAAACGATTTCAAGAAATTATGGGCGTTTATATCCCGCCTGTCACTCGCCGCTTTTTAAATTTGAATAAATCCGTTTTTGGCGAAAGTCTGCCTTACGTGATTATTTCGCCATACGAGCATCATAGCAATGAAATTAGCTGGCGAAACGGTCTTTGTGAAGTAGAGCGCACGCCGCTTGACGGCGAGGGCGGAGTTGATTGGAGCGCGTTCAAAGCTAGTCTAGAAGCGCATAAAAATCGTAAGATTATCGTTTCTTTTAGCGCCGCTTCAAACGTAACCGGCGTGCGCACAGATATCGCTCGTCTCTCTACGCTTGCGCGAAAATATAACGCCGTCGTGGCTATCGATGCCTCTTGCACCGCGCCCTACGAAAATATCGACTGCACGTTATTCGACGCGCTTTTTATTTCATCGCACAAATTCCTTGGCGGCGTGGGCGGCTGCGGTTTGCTCGCTATTCGCAAGAGTCTCTGTATGGAGGACGAACCTACTTTTGCGGGCGGCGGAACGGTTGATTACGTGAGTCGCACGGGGCTTCATTATTACGAGGATTTTGAACGCATGGAGGACGCGGGTACGCCGGGTGTAATCCAGCTGATTCGCGCTTATCTCGCTCTTCAACTACGCGCCGAGGCGGGACTTGAAAATATAGAAAAAATCGAGAAAAAATATCTAGAGTATTTTGACCGCCGTTTACGCGAAATCCCGCACCTGACCTGCTATTGTCCACCTTCGCAATCTAGACTGCCGATTTTCGCATTCAATATCGACGAAATTTCGCCATACGATGCGGCGCGCTTGCTTAGCCATGAGTTTGGCGTGCAGTCTCGCGCAGGCTGCTCGTGCGCGGGTCCATACGGGCACGACCTCATGGGCTATCCAGACGGCGCGCAGCCAAAACCAGCGTGGGTGCGCGTGAGCCTACACTACACGCAAACCTACGACGATTTAGATTACCTGCTCTCGGCAATCCGCTCGGTAGCTAAACGCAGCGGCAGTTTTATCGGTAATCTAGACGATGAAAATATGTGTATGTAATTCAAATTTGAATTAAAACACGAAAAATATAAAAACTAGCCCCACGATAATACGATAAACGCCAAAGCTAATGTAAGTAAAACGTGCGACAAAGCGCATAAATAGTTTGATGACCCCGAGCGCGACTAGAAAAGCGACCGCGCCGCCGAGTAAGAAAATCCAAATGTTATCGGCGTTTTCGGCAAAAATCGCGCGGTTTTTGTAGCTCTCGTAGACGGTCGCCGCAAACATCGTAGGTACTGCGAGCAAAAAGCTAAACGCCGCGGCTATCTCGCGACTGAGCCCGCAAAGAAGCCCCGCGACAATGGTCGAGCCGCTACGAGAAGTGCCCGGAATCATCGCGAAGCATTGCGAGAGCCCTACGATGAAGGCTTGTTTGAAGCTGATTTGCGAGATATGCGTCGTGCGCGCCTCATAATTCGTCTTCGTGTGCCATAGTTCGATGACGATGAATATCACGCCGCCCGTGATGAGCGCGTAAGCGACGGTTTCGGGCTCAAAGAGCGTCTTGATATGTTTGTAGAGTAAAAAGCCTATGAGTCCTGTGGGAACAAAGCCAACAAGGAGTTTGAGCCACAGTGTGAAGTCGTTTTTGAGACGTGCGAAAAACATCGCAACCACCGCCAAAATGCTACCTAGCTGTATAACGACCTCGAAACATTTGAGCGCGGGCGTTTGCTCAAGTCCCATGAGTTTGGCGCTCAAAATCATATGTCCTGTAGAACTTACTGGCAAAAATTCGGTCAAGCCTTCGACCGCGCCCAAAATAATCGAATGTAAAATTTCCATAATAATATCCTGTGATATAATGATTTTAATCTAAAATTATTATTTCAAATTTGAAATTAAATTTGAAACGTTTTTATAGGTTGCGTTATTTTTCCAAGCCGCACTGACGACGGCAATCATATCGGGGTTTAAGTTTGAAACTTCGGCGATATTTCCCATGTTTATCCCGCCGATGACACAGACGGGGATTTTGAGACGTTTTTTTGCCTCGTGCACGATTTGCGGAGGACAAAGAGGAGCCAGAGGCTTCGTCGCGCTAGGATACATCGCGCCAAAGGCGACGTAGTCCGCGCCCGCGTTTTGCGCCGCTAGTGCGCGCTCTATGCTTGCATAGCACGAAACTCCGATGATCGCGTTACTTCCCAAAATTTCGCGCGCGGCGTCCACGCCTATATCGTCTTTGCCTAGATGAACGCCGCTCGCGCCTATTTTGCGTGCTAAAAATACGTCGTCGTCGATGATAAATTTGGCTTCAAATTTGGCGCAAATCGAGTTCAAATTTGAAATCAAATTTAAATCCGGCGCGGCGGAGCAATTCAAATTTGAATTACCGTTTTTATTTCGCCACTGCACCCATTTTGCGCCCGCTTCGAGCGCGGCTCCCACTTGCGCAAGAACCGTGTCCGCGGGCGTCAAAATAGCGTCTGTTAAGACGTAGAGTTCGCTCATTTAAGGTTATATTTTGCGAGTAATTTGTCGTATTCGCCGCTTGCTTTTATTTGTTTTAGTGCGGCGTTGATTTTGGCGATGAGGTCGAGTTTTTTGTTTTTGTTAAACGCGATCGAGAAGCCCTCGCTGCCGTCTGGTTCTGTTAGAAACGCTACTAAATCGGGATTTTTCTTTATGTATTCTACGCCTACTAGATTGTCGGTAAGTAGCGCGTCGGCTTTGCCCGTTTTGAGCGCCATCACTGCGATTGCGACGTCTTCATTGACCATCACGTTCGCGTCTTTGATTTCTTTGGCGGCGGCTTCTTGAACGGTTCCGATTTGCACCGCGATTTTTTTACCGGCGAGATCGGCTTTGGTTTTAATCGCGTCGTTGTCTGCTTTTTTGATGAAGATGTTTGTGGTGTTGAAGTATGGGTCGATGAAGTCTACGGCCTTGGCGCGCTCTGCAGTCGCGCTCATTCCCGATGCGATTGCGTCGATTTTGCCGGCTTTGAGAGCGGGGATAAGGCCGTCGAAACTCATATTTACGATTTCGTAAGTAAAGCCGACTTTTTTGCTTAGAGCGTCGACTAAGTCGATATCAAAGCCGGTTATTTTGTTTTGATCGTTAATAAACTCAAACGGCGGATACACGGCGTTTGTGCCGACTTTAAGGTGCTCTGCGTGCGCAAAAGCAAGCGCTAAAAGCGCGACTGCTGCAAATTTGAAAATATTCTTCATTTTTGTCCTTTTGTTGGAATTTAGTGATTTAAAACTTTGTTTAAAAATTCTTTTAGGCGTGGATTTTGAGGTGCGTCAAACGCGATTTTTGGACTTGCGTCCTCTGCAATAATGCCTTTATCCATAAAAAGCACGCGATTTGCGACGTTGCGAGCAAAGCCCATTTCGTGAGTTACTACTAGCATGGTTAGCCCGCCTTCGGCGAGGTCTTTCATGATAGCGAGTACCTCGCCTATCATCTCTGGATCTAGCGCGGAGGTCGGTTCGTCAAAAAGTATGACATCGGGGTTCATAGCGAGGCTTCTAGCGATAGCTATGCGTTGCTTTTGACCGCCGCTTAGTTTGTGAGGATATACGCCTTGTTTGTCTTCAAGACCTACTTTGCGGAGTAGTTCGAGCGCGATTTGCTCGGCGGCGCCGCGGTCGCGAAGACCCATTTTTATCGGTGCCAAAGTGAGATTTTCAAGCACGGTTTTATTGGCGAAGAGGTTGAAGTGCTGAAAGACCATGGAGACTTTTTGGCGCACTTTGTTGATGTCTGTTTTTTTGTCCATTATGTCTTCGCCGTTTATGAGTATGCGCCCGCCTGTGGGCTCTTCTAGGCGGTTTATGCAACGAAGCAATGTGCTTTTGCCTCCGCCGCTAGGACCTATGATGGCGGCTACGTCTCCTTTTTGAAATTCTACGTCTATGCCGCGAAGGACTTGCAAATCGCCGTAATATTTGGTGAGATTTTCTACTTTAATCATTTTTGTTTAGCCTTTTTTCGAGCAATTTGGCAAGGAACGAGAAAAACTTGACGTTAGCGTAATACACGACCCCCGCGAATAAAATAGGTTCGGGGCTAAAAAGCACGGCTTGTAAACTTTTGCTTTGCATGGTGAGGTCAAAAATACCAATGAGACCGACGACCGATGTTTCCTTAAATAGCGTGATAAACTCGTTTACGAGCGCGGGGAGAATGTTTTTGATAGCCTGAGGAAAGATAATCTCGCGCATAGCGATAGGGTAGGTTAGCCCCATAGCGCGAGCGGCCTCCATTTGACCTTTGTCCACGCTATTGATACCGCCGCGCACGATTTCGGCGACGTATGCCGAGCTATTGAGCCCTAGCGCGATAACCGCGGCGTAAAAGTTGTCGCTAAACGCCGTCAAAATAACAAAAGCAAAAATCATAAGCTGCAATAAGACCGGCGTGCCGCGTATGATGTCGACATATTCGTCGATAACGAAGCTCAGGGGTTTAAAATCGAGAGATTTCAAAAACGCAAGGAAAAAACCTAAAATTATACCTATTGCAATACCGCCCGAAGTTAGATAAATAGTCGTTAGATATGAGTTTATATAGGCGCTTTTTTGTGCTGGCGTGAGATCTACGGGATACGTATAATACGCGCCTAGGACGATAATGGCGAGGAAGAATAAAAAATTTGGGTTAAATGGATTAAGATATTTTTTCAACTGCGTGCCTCGTTCGGAATTAAAAGCTAAATTATACAAAATTAAACTTAAATTAGATAGAATATCGCGACGTTTAAAGCATTTTTCAAGGATTTTCATGAGTTTATATATCGCGATTATCGCATATTTTGGTATTTTGCTCGTTATCGGCGCTTTGGCTTATGACAAAAAATCAAATTTGAACGAGTATTTGCTCGACAATCGTCGCCTAGGCCCCGTTACTACCGCGCTCTCCGCGGGCGCTAGCGATATGAGCGGCTGGATGCTCTTGGGGCTTCCGGGCGCGCTGTATCTTAGCGGTATTTGCAACGCATGGATAGCCATAGGACTTTGCGTGGGCGCGTGGGCAAACTATAAATTTCTTGCCAAACGCCTCCGCATCTACACCGAGGTCGCGAGCGATAGTATCACGATTCCCGATTTCCTTGAAAATCGCTTCAAAGACCGCACCAAGGCGCTTCGCATAATCTCGGGTATGCTAATTCTCACGTTTTATACTCTTTATGTGAGCAGCGGTATCATCGCGGGCGGCAAGACTTTTGAGAGTTTTTTTGGCATGCCGTTTGCGTGGGGCGCGGCTTTGACTCTGCTTATAGTCGTGTTTTACACATTTTTTGGAGGCTTTAAGGCGGTTTGTCTTACCGACGCTTTCCAAGGCGCGCTTATGCTTGCCGTGCTTGTGTTAATCCCCGTCGTGGGATTTTTAAATTTGAATATTCCCGAAGGTGGCAGTTTGTGGAGCGAAATCGCTAGGCTGGACGCGATTAGCGGCGGCGAGCACCTAAACATTTTCGCGGGTCAGACATTTCTTGGCGTTTTGGGACTTCTAGCGTGGGGATTTGGGTATTTCGGTCAG
>ONQI01000022.1 GCA_900319915.1 uncultured Campylobacter sp. | reverse complement strand
GTCAGCGCTATGAGCGATATGGTTAGCGCTTACAACGGTTTAGTCGATTCACTCGCGAGTCTCACTAGCTGGGACAGCGACGAGCAAAGCGGCGGCGCGCTCGTGGGCGTGAACGAAATCAAAACGATGAGATCCCAAATCAAGCAGGCTCTCACCAAAATAAACGACGAGGGTAAGTCGATGATGGATTACGGTTTTTCTCTTGATAAAACCGGCCATCTAAGCGTCGATGAAAAAACGCTAACAAGCGCGATTAGCGACGACTACGAAGGGTTTAAGAAATTTTTTGGCTCGACAACCGAGTATGAAAACGTCTCTATGACCGGCACTAGCTCGGTCGCCGCCGGAACGCTAAACGGCACGCTTAACATTAACGGCAAAAAAATCAAACTAAGCAGCGCGGAGGACGCAACCGCCGAGCAAAACGCCAAATATGTGATGAATGCGATAAACGCGGCCGGCATTAGCAACGTTACCGCTAGCATAAGCGACGACGGCAAACTAATCGTCAGTGGCAAAAATGGCGAATCCCTTGAAATCGGCGGCACGGGCAACGTTCTAGCTTCTACGGGGCTAAAGGACGATTATTTAGAAGCAAAATCCACCGTAAAAGACGGATTTTTCAACAACTTAAACGATGTGCTAAACACCTACGTAGGCACTGGCGGCACGCTTTTGAATTATGCCGACAGCCTATCTAGCGAGGCAAGTCGCATAACTGCGCAAAAAGAAAAATTGCAAACAAGTATAGACACTAAATATAGTCTTATGCAAACGCAATTTAGCAAATACGAGACGATTATGAGCAAGCTTACGGCGCAGTTTGAACAAATGGAGAACATGTTTAAAGCGCTTCAAAAGAGTGACGAGTAGGACGCAAGATGACCGCTCCGAATTCTGCTTATTCCGCTTACAATCAAAGCGCAAACCAAGTTCAGTCCCCCGAAAAGCTCGTGTTGATGCTTTACGAGGGGATTTTGCGCTTCATTTTTAGGGCCAAAAAGGCGATGGGCGAGAAAAATATCGAAGAAAAAGTGCATTACTTAAACCGCGTAAACGCCATTTTCTTCGAGCTTATCGACTCGCTCGATATGAAACAAGGCGATATCGCGCGTTATCTTGACGAACTATATCGCAACCAAATCCAGCTCGTGTGTCAAGCCAATATGCTAAACGATCCAGAGCGTCTAGACGCCGTGATTAAAGTCACTAGGGCTCTTATTGACGCATGGCACGACGCTGTGGGCGAGAAGGATGAAAATTGAATTGGCTAGACGAGTTTAAAATCGCTATTGTGGCGAACGACATCGAAAAAATCGACTCTCTCGTGAGTAATTGCCCTCAAAATCTTAAAAAAGGCGAAATAGAATCTGCCCTCGCGCTTCTAAAAGGCGCTATGGAGGTCGTCACGCGCAAGCAAAACGAACTCCAAACGCGCCTTCTTAGACAGCTCGAGCGAGATAGGTTAGGCGAATCGGGTCAAACCGTGCTTATGCTTTATCAAGGGATTTTGCGCTTTTTAGACGAGGCTTCTAGCGCGATAGAGGAGCGAAATATCGAGCGCAAAGTGCACAACCTGAACCGTGCCAACGCCATATTTTTCGAGCTCATCAACTCTCTTGATATGAGTCAAGGCGACGTGGCAAACTACCTCGAGCGACTCTATACACGCCAAATCCAAACCCTCAGTCAAGCCAATTTTCAAAACGACAAAGGCAAAATAAACGTTGTCGCAAACGTCGTGCGCGGGCTTATCGATGCATGGAACGACACTCTTAACGAAAGTCTGCCAAAATGAGCTGGCTAGACGAACTCAAAATCGCTATCGTCGCGGGCGACGTCGATAAGATAGACATCCTTACAGACAACTATCCCCGTCTTACCAAAGAACAAATCGGCGAAGCGCTAGCCTTGCTAAAAAGTGCGATAGAAGTCGTGGGCGAGAAACAAGCCAAATTAAAAATCGAACTCGAAAAAATCCAAAAAGCCCGTGCCTACGCGCAATGATTCAAATTTGATTTATTTCAAATTTGAACCCGCTTTGGCTTTGTGATAAACAAGCAGATAAATTGCTCCAAGCACTCCGGAAGCGAGCGAGGCGGCTAAGACGGCAAGCTTGTCGGCATGGAAAAATTCCTTGCTTTCGTGGTAAGCGAGAGAATCGACAAAAAGGCTCATCGTAAATCCGATACCCGTTAAAATACAAACCCCGTAAAACTGTATCCAAGTAGTGCCCGCTGGGAGTTTGGCAAAACCAAGGCGAATGAAAATTAGACTAAAAATAAACACGCCAAGTTGCTTACCGGCTAAAAGCCCAAAGAAAATACCCGAGCTCACGGAATTGACAAGTTGGCTTATGCTCACGCCCGCCAAACTCACGCCCGCGTTTACAAAAGCAAAAACCGGCAAAATAAAATAAGTCGTTACGCTTGAGAGATCGGCTAGAAGCTCGTTGAGCATATGCTTGCCATGCATATCGCGCGTCGGGATACAAAACGCCGCGAGCACGCCCGCGATAGTCGCGTGGACGCCGCTATTTAGGACGCTGAGCCAGAGCAAAAAGGTAAAAAACAAATAGAGTGATTTTTTGGGCACGCGAAAATGATGAAGCACGCCAAGAGCGCCTAGGCAAAGCGCGGCGAGCCCCATGGAAACGAGCGAGAGTTGCCCGGTATAAAAAAGCGCGATAATGATGATAGCGCAAAGGTCGTCGATAACGGCAAGCGTCATCAAAAATACTTTCAATCCCGCCGGAACGCGCTTAGCTCCAAGCAAAGCCAAAATACCAAGCGCGAAAGCAATATCGGTAGCCGTAGGTATCGCCCAACCGCGCAAAGCAAACTCGTCGCCGTGATTAAACGCCCAAAAAATCACCGCCGGTAGAGTCACGCCGCCTAACGCGCCCACGAGCGGTAGGACGATTTGACTTTTTTCGCGCAACGCGCCCTCTTTGACTTCGCGTTTGAGTTCTAGACCGACTACGAAGAAAAACACGACCATAAGTCCGTCGTTTACCCACGTGATGAGCGGCTTGGCTAAGTCGTGCCCACGAAATCCTATTACAAACTGACTACTCAAAATTTCGTTATAAAAATGGCTCAAAATCCCACTGTTTCCAAACACCAGCGCGAGCACGGTTGCGGTCAAAAGTAGCACGCCGCCGAAAGCCTCGTGCTTGATTAGATTGATGAGAGCTTGCATTTTTAGCCTTGTGGATAGATTTCTTTGACGAGGAGTTGCGCCGAAAGCGCACCGCGGAAGGTATTTTTGGTCACACTGGCAAGTAGACTGATCCGCTCCCCTATGTGCGGACGGAAGTCAAAGTTGAAAAATACACCTTCAAGTGTAACATCGCGGTTGTCGTTTTCAAATTTGAGCGTGAGTTTGAGGTGGGCCTCGTCATTGCCTATGGTGCGAGTGCCCGCCACTCGCATATTTTCAAATTTGAATACCGGGCGAGGATTTTTTTGACCGTAGGGCTCAAACCTCTCCAAAATACCTAAGAACTCCATATCCACCGCGCACGGATCTAGCGAGCCTAGCACGTCCTCGGTCTCGCCGTTTTCACTATTCAAATTTGAAACGCTCGCGGCGTTTATCGCCTCGCGAAATTCCGGGAGTCGCGCCGCTTTTATCACCAATCCGGCCGCGCCTTTGTGTCCGCCATAGCCCTCTAATAGCGCCTCTTGCGAAGCGATAAGCGAGAGGACGTCGATTTTTCCCACGCTTCTTGCGCTGCCTTTTGCGCTCTCTCCTTGCACGCTAAAAACGATAGCCGGTTTTTTGAAACGTTTGGCAAGACGACTTGCGACGATGCCGATGACGCCCTCGTGCCAGCTCTCGCCCCAAGTAACGATGATATCGTCGTTTTCGCGTACGTCTTTGATGGAACTTTCAAAGAGAATTTTCTCTTTTTCTTTGCGAGAATTATTAAAATCGATTATTGTATATAGGAGTTTATTTGCAATTTCTAATTTCTTTTCGGTTAAAAAGCGATATGAAACCGTCGCGTCGTCCATGCGGCCCGCGGAATTGACAAGAGGAGCGATAAGAAAACTAATGTCGTCAAATTCAAACTTTTCTTTGCCGTAAAAATCACGAATAGCGCGGAAACAAGCGCGACGGCTCTCGTTTATGCGAGCGAGACCGGCTCTGACGAGGGCGCGATTCATATCACGCAACTCCATCATATCGGCGATAATCGCTAGCGCAAGTAAGTCCAAGAACTTGCCCATATCATAGTTTTTGAGACCCAAAACGTCTTTAAGCGCGCCCACTAAATACCATGCGACCTGCGCGCCGCAGATTTCTACGGGCGGGAAAGGGCAGTCTTCTTGCTTGGGATTGACTATCGCGTAGGCCCTGGGCAAAATAGCGGGCGGCATGTGGTGATCTGTGACGATGAGCTCTATGCCGCGCGCGGCGCACACTTCGGCGGCCTCGTTGGCGCTGATACCGTTATCTACGGTAATAATCAAATTTGAATCTGCGAGCTCGTCTATTATAGCTTCGTTGAGCCCGTATCCGTCTTTGAAGCGGTTCGGTATGCGCACAATTGCATTCGCGCCCACGTCGGCGAAAAACTCGCTTAAAACCGCGCTGCTAACTACGCCGTCGACGTCATAATCGCCCACGATAGCGATTTTTTCATCGTTTTCGAGAGCTTGTTTGATACGGTTTGCGGCTTTGTAGTTGTCTTTTAGCTTGCTAGGCAAAGGGAGTTGCGAGAGACTCTTGTGGGCGTCGTTCGCAAACCTCGCGGCTAGTAGTTCCAAGACGTCTTTTTTGCTTAGCATTGCTTGTTATTCACACAAGCCTTGATAAAGCCCAAAATTGCCGGGTTCGGGCGCGTTAGACGCGAAGTGAATTCCGGGTGAAACTGCACGCCTAAGAAAAATGGGTGTTTTTTGATCTCGACGGCTTCGATTAGCCCGTCGCTCTCACCGCAAATTATCATACCTTCGTCTTCAAAGCGTTTGCGGAATTTCGGATTGGCTTCGTAACGGTGACGGTGGCGTTCGCGAATAGTTTTGGCGCCGTTGTAGGCTTTGGCGAGTGTCGAGCCCGCAAGCACGTTACAATCATATCCGCCAAGTCTCATTGTGCCTCCCAGCGGGCTTTGGTGGGTGCGGATTTGCTTGTTGCCGTGAGAGTCGATGAAGCTATCGATGAGATAAATCACCGGACTTTTACATTCGGCGTTAAATTCGATAGAGTTAGCGTCTTTTAGATTTAACACGTTGCGCGCGAACTCGATCATTGCTAGTTGCATGCCAAGGCAAATGCCAAGGTAAGGGATTTTGTTTTCGCGGGCATATCGCACCGCCTCGATTTTGCCCTCCACGCCGCGTACGCCAAAGCCGCCCGCGACTAGCACGCCGTCCACGCCTTTGAGGGTTTCTTCTACGTTGCTTTCATCGATTTTCTCGCTGTCGCACCATTTGATGTTTACGCGAGTATCGAGGTTTGCGCCTGCGTGGATTAGACTTTCAGTTAGACTCTTGTAGCTTTCTTTTTGGTCTACGTATTTGCCCACAAACGCTATCGTGACGGCGTCTGTTGGAGCGATGACTCGCTTAACGAGTTTATCCCAGTTACGCATGTCGGGTTTGAGCTCGCCTAGATTCAAATTTGAAGCGATAGGAGTTAAGATGCCTTGTTTGAGGAAGCTTAGCGGCACTTGATAAATGCTGGCTAGATCCGCGCTTTCTATCACGCTATCGCGTTCGACGCCGCAGCTTGAGGCGATTTTGTCTTTGAGATCGGAGCCAAGAGGCATCTCTGTGCGGCAGATAATCATATCGGGGCTGATACCTATGCGGCGAAGCTCGCCCACGCTGTGTTGAGTCGGTTTGGTTTTGAGCTCGCCCGCGACCTTAATATAAGGCACGAGGGTGAGGTGGACAAACATGCCGTTACCCTTGCCAACCTCTGCTCTAAGCGCGCGTATAGCCTCCAAAAACGGTAACCCCTCGATGTCGCCTACCGTGCCGCCGATTTCGACGATGAGCACGTCGTTGTCGCCCGCGGCCGCGAGGATGCGGCGTTTGATTTCATTTACTATATGAGGGATTACTTGTATGGTTTTGCCTAGATAATCCCCTCTTCGTTCGGCCTCGATGACGGTGCTATATACTCTACCGGTGGTAAAATTGTTGTTTTGGCTGAGGTTTTCGTCGAGAAATCTCTCGTAGTGACCTAGGTCTAGGTCGGTTTCCGCGCCGTCGTCTGTTACAAACACTTCGCCGTGTTCTAACGGACTCATGGTGCCCGGATCTACATTGATATACGGGTCTGCTTTTAACATGCTGACTTTAAGCCCCGCGCTTTTTAAAAGCGTGGCTATGCTAGCCGCGGCTATACCTTTGCCAAGACCCGAGAGAACGCCTCCTGTTACAAATATAAATTTGATTTGCTTTGACATAAAATCGCCTTTTGATTTTTTATCGGGATTATACCAAAAGTTTTTTTGAGCTTAGGTTAAATTTCAAATTTGATTTACCATGCTTTTATATTTTTTAGATAGAATACGCCAAAAATTTGCAAGGTGGCAAAATGAGCAAACTTATCATCGTCGAATCGCCCGCTAAGGCAAAAACCATCAAAAATTTCCTCGGTAAAGGCTACGAGGTCATCGCTTCCAAGGGGCATATCAGAGATTTGCCAAAATCAAGTTTTGGCATCAAGATAGAAGGCGATACCTTTACGCCAGAATACCGCGTGAGCGCTGATCACAGCGCTCTGGTCAAAGAAATCAAAGAACTAGCCAAAAAAGCCGACACCGTCTATCTCGCGACCGATGAGGACCGCGAAGGAGAGGCTATCGCCTACCACATCGCCGCGGCTATCGGCAAAAAGCCGGAGGGTTTGCCCCGCATAGTTTTTCACGAAATCACCAAAACCGCCATCGAGGCCGCTCTAGCAAATCCTCGCGTTATCGATATGGATAGCGTAAACGCTCAACAAGCTCGCCGCCTGCTTGATCGTATAGTGGGCTACAAATTAAGCCCGCTACTTAGCCAAAAAATCCAAAGCGGTCTAAGCGCGGGTCGCGTTCAATCCGCCGCCCTCAAAATAATAGTGGACAGAGAGCGCGAAATAAGGGAATTTAAGCCTATTAGGTATTTTAGCATTGACACGAGTTTCGTTTCAAATTTGGACGCGGAATTAGTTGAGTTTGAGGGTAAAAAAATAGAAAAACTTACTATCACCAATCCCGACCGCGCTAAGATTATTGTCGAGACGCTAAAAAATGAAAATTTCGCGGTGCGCTCAATCGAGAGTAAAGAGCGCAAGACTAGCCCGCAGCCGCCTTTTATGACCTCTTCGCTCCAACAAGCCGCTTCAAACCGCCTAGGATTTAGCCCAAAACGCACTATGGCGCTAGCTCAAACCCTATACGAAGGCGTGCAAACAAACGCGGGATTTATGGGCGCGATTACCTATATGAGAACCGACTCGCTCAACCTCGCCAAAGAAGCCGTTGGCGCGGCTAGAGCGTTTATCAAAAAAACTTACGGCGAAAAATATCTGCCAAAAAGCGCCAACGCCTACGTCACTAAGGCTAAAGGCGCGCAAGAAGCGCACGAAGCGATTCGCCCCACAAACGTGAATTTCACGCCAGAAATCGCGGCGCAATATCTGGACAAAGATCTGCTTAAACTTTACACGCTTATTTATAACCGTTTTCTTGCCTGCCAAATGAGCCAATCTGTTTCGCAAAACGAAACCGTGCTCGTCGCAAGCGCAAGCGGGGTTTATAAAATCAGCGGTCGCAAGCTAGTTTTTGACGGTTTTAGCAAGGTTTACGGTGAAAATGACAAGGACAAAATACTTCCAAATTTGAACGAGGGCGACGCTATGAAGCTAGAAAAAATCGCTTCTAGCGAGCATTTTACCGAGCCGCCGGCGAGATATTCCGAAGCCGGTCTTGTCAAAAAACTAGAAAGTCTAGGCATCGGTCGCCCTAGCACGTACGCGCCTACTATCAGTCTGCTTACTTCGCGCGATTACGTCAAAAGCGAGAAAAAGCAGCTCGTACCAACGGACGTGGCTTTTGATATCGTAGGCATGCTAGAAGCAAACTTCGCCGACATTGTTAGCGCGGAATTTACTTCCAAAATGGAAGAAAAACTAGACGACGTCGCCGAGGAAAAGGCCGACTGGCAGAGCGTTTTGGCGGATTTCTATCATCCTTTTATCGAAAAAATCGCCGCCGGTAAAACAGGCATAAAAAGCCAAAAAATCGCCGAGCCAATCGGTGAAAAATGTCCAGATTGCGGTGGCGAGCTAGTCAAACGCAAAGGCAGATTTGGCGAGTTTATAGCGTGCTCGAACTATCCAAAATGCAAATATTCGCGCAATATAGGCGCCAAAGACGGCGAAGCGGCACCTAAAAAAGAAGCCAAAAAAATCGGCGTGAAATGCCCTAAATGCGGCGGAGAAATCGTCGAGCGCATAAGTAGGCGCGGTAAGTTTTACGGCTGTTCGAGCTATCCAAAATGCGATTTTACCAGCACTTACGAGCCAAGCGGCGTCGCGTGCCCCGAATGCGGTGAGATGATGGTGGTCAAACACCTCAAAAAGGGCGATTTCCAAGAGTGTCTCAAGTGTAAATTTAAGCGCGAGCTCCCTAGTGATTAACGGCGGCTTTTGCTTTTGCACCCTTTTCGCGCCCTTTTCGCGCCTCTCCGCGCTTAGTGAATTTTATATTCTATCCACGCGCGGGTCGCGCTCGCGGACGCAAAAATCATCGCAAAATCCTCGCCGCGCAGCATTTAAATATTCAAATTTGAACTCTTTTTTCAAATTTAATTCAAATTTGAATTGCGTTTCAAATTTGAAAGTCGCCTGATGAATGAGTTGATTATTCTCTTTGTTCTGGCGTTTTGTATCTTTATATCGCCTTTTCTCGCGCGTCTCGCTCGCTTGCCGGTGGCCCCCGTAGAAATCGCTCTGGGCGCGTTTTTTGGGCTTGCGGGTTTATTGCCCGAAAGCGAGCTTTTTTCGCTTACGGCGAAGCTTGGGTTTTATTATTTGATGTTTTTAGCTGGCATGCATATCGACTGGCGCGAGCTTGTCGCCACGCCGCGTCCCACGATTCTTTTTGCCGCTTCGTATTTGGCGTTTTTATACGTTGTTAGCGGGATTTGCGCGGCTTTTTCTCACAATCCGTTTTTTGTCTTTACGCTCGTCTCACTAATGAGCGTGGGTATGCTCGGCACTCTGGCTAAGGATTACGGCGCTAGCAAGCCGTGGCTAGCCGTCGCCATGCTCACGGGCTGCGCGGGAGAGGCTGTGAGCATCGTCCTCATCACGTTCGCGGAGGCTTACGTTAAATTTGGATTAGGCGCGCGGCTTGCCATAAATATCGCCTATCTCGCGGCGTTCGTGCTCTTTTGCGTGCTTGTTTTTAAGGGTGTGGAAGTGCTATTTTGGTGGTTTCCGAAGCTCGCGCGCACCCTTATGCCTCAATACGACAAGGAAGAAAAAGATATTCGTCTCTCTCTCGCGCTTTTCTTGGCCGTGGTCGCCGCGATGCTGTGGCTGGGCATAGAAATCGCCTTTGGAGCGTTTGTGGCGGGCTCTTTTATCGCGACTTTTTTCAGTCACAAAGCCGACCTAAATCGCAGGTTGGGAAGTTTCGGATTTGGCTTTTTGGTGCCGATTTTCTTTGTTTTCGTAGGCTCTAGGCTGACATGGGCGGCTCTTAGCGACTTTGATATTTTAAAACTAGCGTTTTTGGTTGTGGCGTTTACGATTATTCTTCGCACGGTCGGAGCGCTGATTTTTGCAAGAGAAGTCCCGCCAAAAGAGCGCGCGTTGTTTGGTTTCTCGCTTTCCATGCCGCTCACGCTTCTCATCGCCGCCGCGACGCTGGGGTTGGAAGCCGCGGTAATAGAGCAAAATACGTATTTTGCGCTGATTTTAGCTAGCGTGTTTGAGGCGGTAATAGTAACTTCTACGATAAACTTCATCTGCCTGCGCAAATCTTAATTCAAATTTGAATATTCAAAGTTCAAATTTAATTCAAATTTAGCCGTTTTATGGTAAATTCGCCTAACTCAAATTTGAAAGGCGGAACATGGCACAAACGGCTACTTTCACGGACAATCGCAGCGGCGAGAGTTACGAATTTCCGATACTAGAAGGCACCAAAGGTCCTAGCGTCGTCGATATTTCCGATTTTTACAAAAAAACGGGTATGTTTACTTTTGACCGCGGCTACACGAGTACCGCGATGTGCCGCTCGGCTATCACCTATATAGACGGCGAAAAAGGCGAGCTAATGCACCGCGGCTACGATATAGCGTGGCTCGCCGAGCACAAAACCTACCTTGACGTGGTTTATCTTTTGCTATACAAAAAACTCCCTACCGTTGAGGAGCTCTCAAACTTCCGCGCCAACCTCAAAAAACGTAGCTATATTAACGAAAAAATCATCAAGCTTTTTGACGCCTTCCCCGACAAAGCCCACCCGATGGCGGTTTTGCAATCGACCGTCGCGATGATGAGCGCGTATTACAAGCGCGATATGAATATGGACGACAGCGGCGACTATATGGAGCTTGCCGAGCGCCTGATTGCCAAAATTCCGACCCTAATTGCGTTTTATTATCGCCATGCGAGGGGATTTCCGAAGGTTTATCCCGACTTAGATCGCGGCTTTACCGAAAACTTCCTTTATATGCTTCGCGCCTTTCCGCATGATAGGGTGGATTTAAAGCCGATCGAGGTAAAAGCTCTAAATGCCGTGCTTATGCTTCACGCCGACCACGAGCAAAATGCTTCTACGACGACCGTGCGCACTGTTGGCTCGACTCACGCTCATCCTTACGCCTGCATTAGCGCGGGTATAGGAGCGCTTTGGGGACACGCTCACGGCGGCGCAAATGAAGGCGTCGTGCGCCAACTCGAAATGATAGGCACGCCCGATCGCGTCGACGAGTTCATCAAACGCGCCAAAGACAAAAACGATCCGTTCCGCCTCATGGGATTTGGTCACCGCGTGTATAAAAACTTCGACCCTCGCGCCAAAGTGCTTCGCAAACTACGCGACCAACTTATTGATGAAATCGGCATCGATACCAATCTCATCAAAGTCGCCGCTCGTATAGAAGAAATCGCGCTAAACGACGATTATTTCGTATCTCGCAAGCTATATCCAAACGTCGATTTTAACTCCGGTTTGATTCTTAAAGCCTTAGGTATTCCAAACGACATGTTTGCGGCGATTTTCGTGATGGGGCGCGTGCCGGGCTGGTTCTCGCAATGGATAGAGCTCAAAAGTCAAGACACTATCAAAATCGTGCGCCCACGCCAACTCTACGTGGGGCCGGTGGACGCGGACGACGAGGCGCATAGAGTATGAGCGAGCTGCTAGAAATCGCCGTCAAAGCCGCAAGGAGCGCGGGCGACGAGATAATGAAGCATTACGACTCGTGCGACGTGAGCCGCAAAGAAGACGGGTCGCCTCTTACTAGCGCGGATCTTGCGGCAAACGACGCGTTGTTTTTTTGGCTGGAGCGCACGGGATATCCTGTTTGCTCCGAAGAGCGACTTTTGGACTACAAAGCGCGCGGAGGCGAGAGCACGTTTTGGCTGGTGGATCCTCTTGATGGAACGAAAGATTTTATCGAAAAAAAGGGCGAATTTTGCGTCTGCGTGGCGCTAATCGAGCGCGCCAGACCGGTCCTTAGCGTCATTTATATACCCGTTAGCCGCGAGATTTACTATAGCGCGGGAAACGGTGTGTATAAAAACGATCGCTTGTTAAAGCCAACCTTTTCGGGTGTAGATAGCCTTATTTGCGGTAACTCCGGGCATACCGAGAGAGCTCAGGCTTTGGCAAACGTTTTTGGGCTAAATATCAAGCGTTGCGGCAGTGCGATTAAGTTTTGTCGCCTTATCGAGGGCAACGCGGGTGTTTACGCGCGCTTTGGCGATTCGTATTTGTGGGACATCGCCGCGGGCGATTTTCTCGTGACGCAAGCGGGCGGTATGATGGTGGGACTAGAAAACAGCTCGCTCATTAGCTATGATAGCGAGGATTTAAGGAGCGATTATTTCATCGCTGTAAATGCCGGCGCAAGGGATAGATTAAGTTCCTATCTAGACTACATTTACAATTCAAATTTGAATAAAAGAGATTAGACGGCTTGTCTTTCGCGCTCTTTTCGTCTTCGTTTCGCGTCTCCCCGCGCTCGATGAACTTTTTGTTCTATCATTCGCGCGGGTCGCGTTCGCGAGCACGAAAATCATCGCGAAATACTTCGCCGCAAAACGCTTTAATTCAAATTTGAAACGAAATCCGACATTTCAAATTTAAAATAGGTAAATTATGCAAAAAGCGGTTTTTGTTCTTTCTTTTATCGTTGCCTCGCGCTTTTTGGGGCTTTTTATCGTTTTGCCCGTGTTTAGCGTTTATAGCGCGGATCTCGCGGGCGCGAGCGAGCTAAATATCGGCGTCGCTTTGGGTGCTTACGCGATTTCCCAGATGATTTTCCAAGTTCCTTTTGGCGTTTTGAGCGACAAAATCGGGCGCAAAACCGCCATGCTGCTTGGTTTGTTAATATTTATCGCCGGCTCTATTATGTGCGCTTTAGCAAGCGACATTTGGACGATGGCTCTGGGTCGTCTAGTCCAAGGTGCCGGCGCGGTCGGCGCGGTCGCGGTGGCGATGATTTCGGATTTCACAGCAGAGTCCACGCGTGGGCGTGCGATGATGGTGATGGGTATGATGATAGGCGCGTCGTTTGCTCTCGCGCTCATTCTTAGCCCCGTTCTTAGCGCGGAATGGGGATTTGCGAGTTTATTTTACCTTAGCGCGGCGCTCTCGGCGGCTTGCATAGTCTTGCTTTACACTTTAGTGCCAAGCGAGCATAAAACCGTCAAAGTCGCGGGCGCGGCGGGATTTGCGAGAATTTTTGCGCAAAAAGATTTGATGATAATGAACGTCACCAATTTCGCCCAAAAAATGTTTATAAACTCCATTTTTATGGTAATCCCGTTCGTGCTGATGAAGAAATTTGGCATGCCGCGCGAGGAGCTTTGGAACGTTTATCTTTATTCGATGATTTTTGGCTTTTTGGCGATGGGATTTGCCGGATTTTGGGGCGATAAATACCGCATAGCAAAGGGACTTCTAATTGTGGGCGCGGGCGTGTTTATCGTAGCGTTTTTAAATCTCGCGATGACCGAAAATCGCGCGGTTTTCCTAGCGGGCGTGGCGGTGTTTTTCGTGGGATTTAATCTCCACGAGCCCATTTTGCAAAGCACGGCGAGCCGCTTCGCTCTCTCTCATCAACGTGGCGCCGCTTTGGGCGTGTTTAGCGCGTTTGGCTACGCGGGCAGTTTTGCTGGCGGCGCGCTTGGCGGTTTGTTGCTCGCCAAGGTCGGTTTTACCGCGCTTGCGTTTGTATATTGCGCGATTTGTGCGGGGTGGATTTGGTTGCTACTTCGCCTAACAAATCCAAACGTTTATTCAAATTTGAATGTCGGGCACGTCAGACCAAATCTACCGCCTAATTCAAATTTGAAAAAGCTTGGAATATTCGATATTTTCAACAACGGCGAGGAATGGATAATCAAATTTGACTCTCGCGTTACCGACGCGCTGACGCTGAAAAAGATAATTCAAATTTGAAACCTTAAACAAAATTTCAATGAAATTACCAAATTAGCTCAAATTTATTTTAAATTTGAGCTAATTTGTGTTATAATCAATTAAAACTTTTTTTCAAGGAGAGAGGAAATGAAATCCTTAAGCGCAAAATTATACGCTATTATTATCGTAATAGCCGTTATTTTGGGACAGTTCGGTGCGGGCTTGTATCTCTCGCTCAAAGAAAGCAACACGCTTTACGCTGCAACTGCAAAAGAAGCCATCACACTTCAAAATATCTTGCGCGCGCAGGCTATTGGTCTGCAAACCGGCTTTTCTATCCGCAATCTTTACATTAGTCAAGAAAGCGGCAAGTTCGATCAGGTTACGCTAAATAACCTTAAAAGCGCTATCAGCGACGCCGAGAAGATTAACAAGGTTCTTATGGAGGCCGAGCCAGAAATGACCGCTAAAATGCAAGAACAGTTTAAAGCGTTTCTTGCCGATGCTAAAGAGGTTTTACAAAAAGCCGAATCTCAGGGTGCAGGTTCGGTTTCTAAGGCGGAACTCGACGCCAACACTAAATCATGGCGCGCTTACAAGGCTATGTTATTAAAAGAGGTCGACGAGATTCAAAGTAAGACTACAGGTCTTCGTAGAAACTTTACCGCTAGCCTTCAACATGTTTCAACTATGTCCAATATCATGATTGTCATTACTTTTATCGTTGTTATGGCTACTCTTATTTGGCTACGTAGTTATATCGTTAATTCCGTATCGAAGGTTTCAAAAGGTCTCGCGCACTTCTTTGACTTCCTCAACTACAAAACAAATACGGTTGCCGAAATCAACTTCAAGAGCCAAGACGAGTTTGGTCAAATGGCAAAAGCTATCAATGAAAATATTGCCAATACTCAAAAAGGTCTAGAAATCGATAAAGCTTCTATTGACGCTCTTATGAACGCGGTTAAACTTATTGAACAAGGAAATCTAAACGTCGAGCACGCACCGGAGCCGCATAACCCACAACTAAAAGAGCTAATTACGGGTATGCAAGAAATGATTGCGGCGATCCAACGCAACGTCGGTACCGATATCAATAAGATTCTCACGCAATTCCGCGAATGTACCAACAAAAATTTCACCCACAGAATTGAAAATCCTAGGGGCGAGGTCGAAATCGCTACAAATGTCCTTACCGACGCTATCGTGGATATGCTCAACTCTCAACTTCACGTTTCTGAGGAACTCAAGAGTAAATCTGATACACTGACCGATAATGTCAATGAACTTAACGAAAGTTCGCGCTCTCAAGCGGCTTCGCTAGAAGAAAGCGTTGCAGCCATTGAAGAAATGAGTAGCTCGATGAACTCCGTGTCTGCTATGACCAACGAAGTTATCAAACAAAGCGAAGATATTAAAGGTATCGTTACCGCAATTCGCGATATCGCGGATCAAACGAACTTACTTGCACTTAACGCGGCTATCGAGGCGGCAAGCGCGGGCGAGCATGGACGCGGTTTTGCCGTCGTCGCCGACGAAGTTCGTAAGCTAGCCGAGAAGACCGGCAAGTCTTTGACTGAAATCGAAGCAAATATCAATATTCTAACTCAATCTATCAACGAAATGAGCACGAATATCAACGAGCAAACCACGGCCGTTAACCTTATCAACCAAGACGTTGTCAATCTCGACAGTCAAACAAAAGGCACGGTGCACATCGCCGAGACTACCGCTATGGTCGCCAATGAAGTCGAAGGTATTACCAACAACATCGTCGATTCCGTTCGCCAAAATCAATTCTAATCTCTCCTTTGCTCGCCCACTTCGGGCGGGCTTTATCATAAATTTGCAAAAGATATGTATAATTCAAATTTGAAACTTCAAATTTGAGGCGCGTGGTGAAAAAATACGTTTTTACGCTTTTCGCTTTGCTTTTTGCCGGCTGCGGCGAGATTTTCACGGGTTATGGCGGCGTGCTCGCCGATTACCAAAATCTATATTTAAGCGGCGAATGCGAGAGCGACTTTATAGACGACCTCATAAAAGACGGTGACGACCTGATACTTTGGAATGAACTTGGGGGCTCGCTAGCGCGCGATTGTGAAAACTATGAAAAGTCCAACGCTTATTTTGACTCGGCGGAAAATCTCTACAAACAAAACGTCGATTTAGAAGGCGCCATGCACAAAAGCGGGGCTTACGCGGCGAGCTTTTTTACTAACGACAACGCTCGCGATTACCAAGGCAACGTCTACGAAGCTATTATGCTAAACGTGTATAAGGGGCTAAATTACATGTCTCTTGGCGATTTGGCGGCCGCTAGAGTCGAGTTTAACCGCGCGATTGACAGACAACGTCGCGCCAAAGAGCTTTTTGCCGAAGAAATAGCCGCCCAAAAAGACTACCTCTCGCGCCAAAGTTACGATACCCAAAGCGCGGTTTTAAACTCTCAAACCCAAAATATTATTTACTCGCGCTACGCGGGCACGGTTTTTTCAAATTTCAGCGCCTACGCGAATTTCACAAATCCCTTCGCGACCTATATGGCGGGACTGTTTTTTGCGGTTTCGGGTGATCCTAAAAAGGGCGCGGACTTACTAAGAGAAGCCTCGGCGATGCAGCCAGAATCCTCCCAAATCGCCGAGGATTACGAACTCGCGCTCGCTTGGTCGCGCGGTATGGGCGTCAATTCAAATTTGAATAACGGTTCGGCGCAAAATTACAATTCAAATTTGAAATATATCTGGCTTATTTATGAAAACGGCCAGGGTATGCTCAAAGACGAGCTTAGCTTTAGCGTGCCGATTTTTTTACCAAACCGTAAGAGTTTCAGCATGCATTTGGCGCTTCCGACTCTTCGCTGGGGCGCTAGTTCGTATGGCGCGCTTACGCTAAACTCCCGCGCTACGCAGCAGGTTTCTAGTATGGATAGGGTAATTGTGAGCGAGTTTAAGACCAAATTGCCGCTTATCGTTACAAACGCCCTTCTTCGCACCGTTTCGCGCACTTCGCTACAAGTCGCCGCCAATGAAAAGGAAGCCTCGCTCGTTAGCCTTGTCGTGAGCCTAGTCAGCGGTTCTCTAAACCGCGCCGACGTGCGCTCGTGGACGAGTCTGCCGCGCGATTTTCAGGCCGCGCGAGTAAAAAACGAAGGCGAGATAACGATTGTCGCGGGAGCGCAAATTATTAGAAATTTTAACGTTCCAAAGGATAAAAATGTTATAATCTACGTCAAGTCCCCGGCACCGGGTAAATATTCTTTACACGAAATCTTATTTTAAAGGATAAGGCATGAAATTTAAATCTATCTTTTTGGCTTTGGCTCTCGCGCTCGCGGGGTTGTTTGTGTTTGCGGGATGCGCCGCGAAGAAGCTTACCGACGAGCATATCGAGATTGGCGGCGACGTACCCGATTGGCTAGACTTTAATTACGTCAATCACGTCGCGAGAACCGACGGTCTGTTAGAGTTTGAAGCGCGTTTTAAGAACAAAACAAATAAAGACCAAATTCTTTCTTACAAAGTTATTTGGTTTAACGAAAACGGCATGACCGAGGAGACTATACTTTCGCGTTGGGTCTCGACCGTGGTGGAAGCAGGTCGCTATCTCACCATCCACGGCGTCGCGCCAAGCGTTAGCGTCAAAGATTTCCGCGTAGAGATCGGCGATCAAAGCGATGGCGACAAAAAACGTCTAGATTCGTATCATAATCGCTATTCAAACTAAGGAAAAACGATGAAAAAATCATTCAAATTTGAATTAACCGCGCTCGCCGCCATTTTCGCGCTTGCGGTCTTCGCGGGTTGCGCGGACAAAGAAGTGAGATATTTGGGCGACGCTAACCGCGCGGAAGCGGGCATAACTATGGGGCTAGATAGCGGGGACTTCCAAAAAGCCGCGGCAGACTGCGTCGAAAGCTTACTCAAAAGCGGCGCGCTTGATAAAAGAGGCGGCGGGCGTTACGTGGTCGCAATCGACGAGGTCGTAAACGATACCACTCTTCATATCGATACCGACCTGCTAATTAAAAAAATCCGCATTGCCATGCTAAAAAGCGGTAAAGCGGTCGTTACTTCGGCTATCAAAGCGGGCGGGGCTGAAAGCACGCTCACCCACTCCGTGCGCGAGCTAAGAGGCGACGACGAGGTCGCAAGTTCGACTGTGGCAAACAAAGGCACGATAGTCGCGCCAAATATGGGGCTTGGCGGCAAGATTATTCAGGTTAATTCCAAAGCCGGCAAAGACAAGCAAATCGCCGAGTATTATTTTCAACTAACTCTTACAAACCTTGAGACTGGGTTAGTATTTTGGGAGGACGAAGTCGTCGTGGGCAAAATGGGTCCAAACGACTCCGTAACGTGGTGAATATGATGAAAAGGCTAGTTCTTTCACTCGCTCTTGCGGGCGCGCTTTTTGGCGCGAGCTTTGGCGCGGGACATACCAAAAGCGACGTGCCCGTGCCCGATAACGAAATGATAGACTTTGGCGACGACAGTACGCCGGTGGTCGAGGTCGCCAAAACAGATAACGGCAAAGTCAAACTCATGGTGGCCAACTACTGCGACGACACGGGCGACGCGAGCATTATGGGCCATAACGTAGCCAAATTTAAAATCAGCGAAACCCTCGCTCGCAAAATCGAGAGCGCGCTAGTCGATAGCGAAAAATTTGTAATGCTAGAAAACAAACTAGAAACCGGCGAAACCTTAGCGGGTGATGAAATCGTGCTCGCCGTAGCTACTCGCGAGCTATCTATCGCGGCTCCACGCGCGACTTCTACTAGTAGCAAAGCGCGCGCAAATTCGCAAGTCGAATATCGCCTCGTAAAAGGCGGCGCAGTTAAATATACGCGCGAATTAAATTTGAATATCTTAATAGACGGCAGCGATGACGAAAGTTATCTCTCGGCTTATCTTGACGTAGTTGCGGAAAAAATCGCCACCGACGCGACAACCGCGCTCTATCCGCTTCGCATAGCAAGCGTGGACGGTAAAAGCGTGGAACTTGAGGGTGAGTTTGTCGCCGGAAGCGTCTACGACGTGTTTGACGGCAAGAAAAAAGCCGGTCAAATCAAAGTCGGCGAAGATGCGATTAGCGGCGAAATCATAAAAGGCGTCGCAAACGCGGGTGATATTTGTAAGCTAGCTCGCGCCGCAGGCGAAAATAAAAGCGGCGGAAACGTCTGGCAAAATATCCGCACCACAGAAAGCGGCGGGGTAATCTTGCCGTTTGACAAACAATTTTAAATTTGAATTAGCTCGTGCTCGCGTTATACGCTTACAGCGCGAGCTAATTTACTAATCTTCGTGATATAATCCACTCGGAAATAAATGGCTAAAAACAAACAATGCTAAAAAATAAGATTAAAAGGTCGTGAAAGAATGGTGCGGATGAGAGGACTTGAACCTCCACGCCGTGAAGCACTAGATCCTAAGTCTAGCGTGTCTGCCAATTTCACCACATCCGCATAAATGGTACGCCCAAGAGGACTTGAACCTCTGGCCTACGGCTTAGAAGGCCGTCGCTCTA
The DNA here is from genome assembly GCA_900319915.1 of uncultured Campylobacter sp. Classification (GTDB taxonomy): domain Bacteria; phylum Campylobacterota; class Campylobacteria; order Campylobacterales; family Campylobacteraceae; genus Campylobacter. The sequence continues at coordinate 2,780 of ONQI01000022.1, read as the reverse complement.
TCCAGCTGAGCTATGAGCGCATAAAAGATAAAAAACCCAGCTCAAAAATAAATGGTGCGCCCGATAGGAGTCGAACCCACAACCTACAGATCCGAAGTCTGTCGCTCTATCCAATTGAGCTACAAGCGCAAACTCGTATCAAATGGGGTGAGTGGTGGGAATCGAACCCACGACCCTCAGGACCACAATCTGATGCTCTAACCAACTGAGCTACACTCACCATGGTCGGGGCGAAAGGATTCGAACCTTCGGCCCTCTGGTCCCAAACCAGATGCGCTAACCAGACTGCGCTACGCCCCGATAAAATATGAGTGTCGCTTAAATTTAGAATTGCAATTATAGCCGTTTTTTAATGCGATGTCAATAAAAAACGGCTTAAATTTGAATAATTTTAAGATTTTTTTGCTCGGCGCGAGACGATATTTATCATTTCGACCGAGAATGAGAACGCCATAGCGAAGTAAATATAGCCTTTTGGAATGTGAAATCCAAGTCCGTCGCCAAGAAGCGAAACGCCGATGAGCACCAAAAACGCGAGCGCGAGCACCTTTACGGTAGGATTTGCCTCCACAAAACGGCTTATCGCACCGCTAGCCGCCATCATTACGCCGACCGCTATGATAACGGCGGCTACCATTATCTCGATATGGTCCGCCATACCCACCGCGGTGATGACGCTATCTAGTGAAAAGACGATATCTAAGATGGCGATTTCGATGATGGTGGGTAAAAACTTTGCTTTGCCCGCGCTATTCAAATTTGAATCCTCCGCGTTCTCACCGGTGGCGTGAGAGTGAATTTCAAGCGTGGATTTGGCGATGAGAAAGAGTCCGCCGGCGACGAGCACGAGGTCGCGCCCGCAAAATTCGTGACCCAGCGCGCTAAAAAGTGGCGTGGTAAGCTTCATTATCCAAAATAAGCTAAGAAGCAGTAAAACTCGCATTACCATGGCGAGGCTAAGCCCGCTTAGGCGTGCCTTGGCGCGCTCGGATTCTGGTAGCTTGCCACACAAAACCGCAATAAAAATAATGTTGTCTATGCCAAGAACGATTTCAAGCCCGATAAGCGTAACGAGACTTATCCACGCCTCCGGCGAAGTCAGCAAATCAAGCATTTAATATCTTTTCGGCTGTTTTTTCGGCCACTTTTGCCGCCTTTTTCACGCCTTTTTTATTTGCTTTTTTGGAGAGTTTTTCCACGTCGCTTTCAAATTTGAATTCACCTTTGTCGGCGAGTAGACCTACGATTACGCTCGGGAGCAGTTTGTGCTCGATTTTGTGGATTTTTTTCTCCCAATTTTCTAGATCTCGATTTTTACGTTCGAAGGTCTTTTGAGCGATAATTTTACCGCCGTCGAGCTCCGCGCTTACCCAGTGCACGCTCACGCCGCCCACTTTCATGTCGCTTTCAAAGCTCTCTTTGATAGCGTGCGCGCCTTTAAAGAGCGGGAGTAGGCTGGGGTGAAGATTGATGGCTCTAACCTTCGAGCAAAACTTTGCGCTAAGCACGCGCATAAAGCCCGCAAGCACAACTAAATCGACGTTTGCCGCCTCAATCTCGGCGAGTAACGCCTCGTCGAAGCCCTCGCGGGATTCGAAGTCTTTGTGTGAAATAACTTTAGTTTCAAGCCCGTATTTGCGCGCTCGCTCTATGCCGCCCGCGCCCTGCACATTGCAAATAAGTAGCTTTGCGACGATTTTTACGTCGCCGAAAGTGCGGTTGTGGACTTTTTTCAAAATCGCCTCGAGATTTGAGCCGTTGCCACTAAACAAAATTGCTATATTTTTTACAACCATTTAAGTCCTCCTATCATATCTTTGGGTGTGAAGCTAAACGCCGCGCCGCCATAGTTTACGGCTGTTTTGGCATGAGCTATGACGCCGTTTATCGCGGACGAAAGCGGTGCGAAACCTTGAGCTAGGTAGGCTAAAATAATGCCCGCTAAAACGTCGCCGCTACCTCCGACCGCGAGTTTGTTCGAGCCGAGCGGACACACATAAAGTGTTCCAGCTCGCGCGATTATGGTATTCGCGCCCTTTAAAACGAGCGTGGCGGGAAAATTTTGACTAAAAAGGCGCGCTAATTCAAATTTGCGCCTTACGATTTCGCTTATTTCAAATTTGCCAAGTCCCGCAACGTTTAAAAGCGAAGCGAATTCTTTTGGGTGTGGAGTGAGGACGACGTCCGCGCGGCTCGCGAAATTTAGGACTTCGCCGCGCCCGAACATATCCGCGTCCACTACGCAAGGGACGCTCGCGAGTTCAGGATAGATTTGCGATAGTTTCAAATTTGAGTCGCTAAATTCAGTCCGCGTAGCCGGACTCGTAACTTTAGAGGGGTCAAGGGGCGCGTCTGTGCTCCCGTCGCAGAGGGCGGCTTTGCCGTCCTGCAAAGTCAAATTTAAATTCCCCAAACCCATGCCAAGCGCGACCGCGCTTGCTACGCCAAAGTTTGATTTGTGCATAATTTGCGGATTCAAATTTGAAATCTCGCCCACGACGCTGACCCGTCCCGCGCCCATATTTAGCGCCGCAAGCGCGCACATTTGCGCCGCTCCGCTCATTGCTCCGGCGAGCACGAAAGCGTGGCCAAAATCGCCTTTGTTCACGTTTTGCGCCGCGCGGCTCGGGAGTTCTAGGTCGCTCCATTCGAGCAAAAAATCCTCGCTCTCGCTTGCAAAAACATCCTCGGCAAGCCCTAATGGGGCGCAGATTATTTCCCCTACGAAGTCTTTGGCAAAATCGCCGTAAAGCCCAATTTTGCGCGCTCCCATAGTAATG
>ONQI01000010.1 GCA_900319915.1 uncultured Campylobacter sp. | reverse complement strand
GTGGCCGATTTTATTTGGTTCTATCCCGGCGCCCCGCAAAGCCAGCTCCATGGCCGCTCTCATCGTCGCGCTTTGGGGGCGGGTGATGTGAGCGCCGTCGCAAGTCGATCCAAAGCCCACTATTTCAGCATAAATCTTCGCGCCCCTTTTTTGCGCGCTTTGGAGACTTTCTAGCACCAAAATCGAGCCCCCCTCGCCCAGCACCAGCCCGTCGCGCCCCGCGTCAAAGGGCGCAGGAGAGAGCTCGGGGGCGCTATTTTTACAACTCGTGGCAAAGAGTTTATCAAACACAAACGCCTCGCTAGGACACAGTTCTTCGGCGCCTCCGGCTAACATCATATCGATTTGACCGTATTTTATCGCTTCATACGAATACCCTATCGCGTGGCTCGCGCTCGTGCAAGCCGAACTTGTAGGTATCACGCGACCCTTGAGCCCGTAAAAAATCGCAATATTCGCCGCCGTGGTATGTGGCATCATTTTGATATAAGTGTTGGCGTTGAACGTGTTTTCCATACCTAGCAAGAGCTTCACGGCCTGGCACACGGCGTCCGTGCTGCCCGTGCTACTACCAGAGGCTACGCCCATGCGACCGTCCTTGATGCTCTCGTCCCCCGCAAGCCCCGCGTCTTCTAGAGCTAGCCCCGCTGCCTCGACCGCGTATTGCGAGACAAGACCTAGGCTGCGCAGTTGCTTTCTATCCCACGACGCGGGCGGTTCGTAACCATCGATAGGCGCGCCCAAGCGCGTGTTTAGCTCGTCTCCAAACCTATCCCACTCGCCCATATACCTCACGGCGCTATGCTTGCTTTCAAATTTGGCTTTTATCTCGCTCCATTCGCGCCCAAACGCGCAAACGTTGCCAAAGCCCGTAATCACCACTCTATTTAACATAATCCCCCGTTTACTCCTATGACTTGGCGCGTAATATAAGCGGCGTTTTCGCTTAGCAAAAACTCAGCCAAAGCCGCCACTTCGCCCGGCTCCCCCATGCGCTTAGCGGGAATTTGCGCGATTATTTCGTCTCTGCGCTCGCCAAGGTCGCTCATTGCGGTATCGATGAGCCCCGGCGCGATGCAGTTTACCGTGATTTTGCGGCTCGCAAGCTCGGTGGCAAGGGATTTTGCCGCGCCTATTAGCCCCGCTTTGCTCGCGGCGTAGTTAGCTTGTCCTCGGTTACCCATCACTCCGCTAACCGAGCTCATCACGATAATACGCGCGGGTTTTTTGGCGCGAATCATAGGCATAAGCGCGGGATTTAGCACGTTGAAAAAGCTATTCAAATTTGTATCTATTACGCCGCGCCAATCTTCTACCTCAAACCCCGCAAAAGTGCCGTCGCGCGTAATGCCCGCGTTTAAAATTACGCCGTAATACGCGCCGCTTTCTTCTATATCGCGCCCGATTGCCTCGCGCGCCGCCTCGGGGTCGCTCACGTCAAAAGGCAGGATTTTCGCGCCCGCGCCCGTTTCATAGGCGATTTGCTCCGCCACGCTATTCAAATTTGAAACGTTGCGCCCGTTTAGAGCTATCTCGTATCCGGCCCTAGCGAGTCTAAGAGCGCACGCTTTGCCGATTCCGGAACCCGCGCCCGTTATAAGCACCCTTTTATTCATTCATCGCCTCCCTCAAAAATTCCTTGCTTGGATTTAGCACGCTAAGGCTCGCCGAAGCGATAGTTTCGCCTTTTAGTCTAATTTCGCAATCAAAGACAAACATCCCCGCCCCGTCGCTCAAGCTCTCGTTTGCTAGGATTTCCAGCTCCTCGCCCACTCTTACGAAATCCCGCTCAAATCGCATTTTGCGCACGCTTAGCAAAAATCCCATATTTACGTCGCCTTCGCTGCTAGCATACGCGGCGATACTTTGCGCCATAATCTCCATAAAAACGTAATTTGGCAGCACTCCATTTTCCGTAAACACGCCCTCTTTGACGAGCATTTTGCACACGATTTTGCCCCGCTCCACACTCGCCACTTCGTCGATTAGCGCCATAACCCCGCTTTGGGGAAGCAAAACTCTCGCGTTCATCGTCTTCCTATCACGCTCGCGACGTTATCCCCGCCAAAAGCAAAACTCAAATTTATCGCGCTATTCACGCTAGCGGGTTTCGCTTCAAGGCAGAGATTTGCGCCCTCTATCATTTCGCCGTGAGCGACGTGAGGCGGAATCACACCCCGCGAAATCGCCATATAACAAACGCCCATTTCGATAGCTCCCGCCGCGCCCAAAGTGTGTCCCAAGGCGCCTTTGAGCCCGCCCGCGAGAGTGTGGGGGAGCGTGGCAGAGATGGCGGCGGCTTCCATTTCGTCGTTGGCGAGCGTGCCCGTGGCGTGAAGGCTCGCGTAATCCGCATTTTTCAAATTTGAACGCTCTAAAGCCATCTTAATCGCCGCTATTTGCATGGTCGCGGTCGGATTTGGCTTGGTGACGTGATACGCGTCGCAGTTGCACGCCCAGCCTAGCAATTCCACGTCCGAAATCTCCTCGCGACTTAACACGAAAACGCCCGCGCCCGCGCCCAAATTCGTGCCTTTGCGGTTTTTGGAAAACGGATTTGCCCTCTCGCTTGAGAGCACGCCAAGCGCGTCAAATCCTAGCGTAGTGAGAGTATCTATCGCGTCGCAACCCCCGCAAATCGCCGCGTCGCAAACGCCCGAGCGAATAAGGCGCGCGGCTTCGATTATCGCTTTTTGTCCGCTCGTGCACGCGCTCGAAACCCCGATAGCAAGGCTACTTAGCCCAAATTTGCTTCGCGCGAAATTCGCCGGGTCGCAGTGAGTATTCTTGCTCTCATCATATCCCGCGAACTCGCCCGTTCTAGCGCGAGCGAGAAAGACGCGGTAATTGCTCTCCACGCCCGTAACGGTAGTGCCGATGACGACGGCGACGCGGTTTGCGCCAAATTTGCTTATGGTGGAGCGGATTTGAGGCGCGATTTGTTCGAGCGCGAGAGCTAGGATTTCGTTCGTGCTCAAATCCTTCTCCAACGCGCCCAAATAAAAGCTCTTTTGCCCGTAAAAATTTTTAATTTCACGCAAACCGCTTCTGGCGTTTAAAAGCGCGTCCCAAGTCGCCCCAGTATCCGTTCCTAGGGCGGTTACGAGCCCCGGGGCGCTAAGAAATAGGCGCATTTTCCACCTCGTAATTTCGCCCGTCCACGTTTAATTCAAATTTGAAACGGTGGGCGTTTTCTAAGATTTGCAAAAAGAGCTTTTCGGCGTGAGAATTTGGCGGAAAAAATCCTTCGTTTTCAAATTTGGCGCAAACGCCAAATTCGCGGCATCGCTCGCTTTTTAGGACTTTGCGAGCAATCGGAACAGATTTCATATCCAGCCACGCGAAGTGGTAAATCCCTCCGGCGTTTTTCACAAAAATCAAGCTTTTCGCTCCGTTTTGGCTCACTATAAATTTCTTTTGCGAAAAACCTTCACTAGGAGGCATGGCGACTCTCCCCGCGCAGCCAAAAAACGCCAAAAGCAAAAGCGCGAGTAATTCAAATTTGAAAGCCGTTTTCACCATTTAACCCTTAAAAACACAACGAAATAACGAACTTATCATACAACAAATATGTTTTAAAACGCATTAAACGCCCCCGCTCGTCGCGCGCGCCGCTCTCGCTTAACCCGACCTTGCCAAGCGCGGCAAAATCAAGGTTTCTAGCTTTGATAATGGCTTCTTTGATAGTGTAAATTTGATAAAAAAGCAGTGTTTTTTGCGAGGCTTCGCAAACGCCAAATAAAAATTTTTCGTAGTCGTTAAAGCAAAAATCTATGACGGCGGCGAAATCTCGCTCTTTTAGCTCTTCCAAATCAAGCCCGAATTTCAAATTTGAAATCCCGACCGCAGCGACCGCGCCAAGGTCAAATTTCTTGTGCGAAACGCAGACCCGCCCGCGCCTTCTAGCTCGCGCTAAAAGCGAGCGCGAGAGCAAAAACTCAACTCTCCCCGCCCTCGCTTTGAAAAGCGCTTTGTCTTTTTTGCTTAATTTTCGCCTGCCAAAGGGCTTAATTTCATCGCCAAAATAAATATAAATCTTCTTCACGCCAAATAGCCGTTAATTCAAATTTGAACGCCTTAAACGCAAATCCGACGTGCTCGGAGCGAACGTCGGACTTAAAATTCACGCGAAAACGACGCGCATTTTTTCGGCGCAATGATAGCCAAAAATCGATTAAAATTCGGCAACAAAACCGCGCCGCGCAAAATTCAGCGAAATTTCAGACAAAATCGCTATAATCGAGTTCCACATGGGGGTGACTTGGCTTCGACAGGAGTCGTGAAACTTCGGTGCATGCAGCTTTTGGCACAGCTTTAAAAGCCTAAAACTTAAACTTAAACGCAAACAACGTTAAATTTGCTCCTGCTTACGCTAAAGCTGCGTAAGTTCAGTCGAGCCTTGCCTTTCGCGACGCCGTTTAGCGATTTTGGCGAGTAACCCAGACGGCTTAGAATTTGAGCTTGGCGCGTTCAAATTTGAATCCTAGCCTTAGCTTGTTCGTAAACCTTGGGAAGCGGGCGCGAGCAAGTGAAGACTTTCGCTTCTACTAAGCATGTAGAGTCCGTGGCGACGTGATTTTTGGACTGCGGTTCGACCCCGCACACCTCCACCAAGTATAATTTTTCCTATTTTTATTTGAGTATTTACTTAGAGGTTTCAAATTTGAAATCTCTTACAAATCGTAATCTTTGAGCGTGACGATGAGTTCGACTTTGATTTTCGTAACCGAGCGGACTTTGCCGTCTTCGCAAAATCTCGCTACGACGTCCCTTATTTGCGCCTCGTTTGCCTCCGCGTCGTGCATTTTGAGGTGCCAAATTTGATTTTGCACGGTGGCTTCAAAATCAAGCGTTTTTTCCCATTTGTCCGTTAGCGTAATGCTATTATAGCTAAGTCCGCGCGCTTCTAAAAGTTCTTTTAGCGCCTCTACGTCGCGATGCGGGCGAGCCTCCACTCCCGCCGCATGGTAAATTTCGTCTTGGAGATTGTTATGGCGAGAATTCCAGCCAAGCACACAAAAGCCTATTTTTGGTATTGAGATAAACTTTTCGCGCATTTGCTTGGAAGATAGCGCCGGACTCATAAAACAAGTCGCGATGTCAAACTCGCCGCCTTCAAAATTCGCAAAATCCCCCAAAAAGGTCTTCACGCCGCCGATTTCGTGCTCGCCCGCGCTTCTTAGCAGCTTTTCTAACATCAAATTTGAAATATCCACGCCTTCTACTTTCGCGCCGCGAAGAGCCATATTTAGCGTGTAAATCCCCGTGCCGCAACCCACGTCGAGCACGTTTTTGCCATCTAATTTGAGTCCGAAATCTTCGATAAAATCAAGCACCTTATTTTCAAAGTTGCCACCGCGTTCAAATTTGGGATAAGTTTTAGCTTTTTCGTTCCATAGATTTGTCATTTGGCGTCCTCTATTGATTTGAGAATATATCTAGCCAGAGCGAGTCCCCTAGTGCGGTGAGAAATCGCTTCCTTCACGCTAGGAGCGAGCTCGCCCACGGTTTGCGAATAGCCGCGCGGGACAAACATAAAATCATAGCCAAAGCCGTTGCTACCGCGTTCCTCGTCAATCACCGCGCCATGCATAAATCCGTGCGCGCAAAACTCCCCAAAAGGGCTGGCGATAGCGATACACGCGGTATAAAATGCCGGACTTGTTTTTAGGTCGCGCGCGTGAAGTTCGGCTATCATTTTGGCGCGATTTTTCGCGTCCGTAGCACCCTCGCCACTATATCTAGCCGAATAAATCCCCGGCGCGCCCCCCAGAGCCTCCACGCTGATACCGCTATCGTCGCTAAGGCTCACAAACTCGCGCTCTAGTCCTTTTTCGCGCAATTTTTCATACACGGCGCGCGCTTTGATGAGCGCGTTTGCCTTGAAGCTATCGCCGTCTTCGATTATTTCAAACGGCTCCAAAACCTCGCCCAGAGCGTAAATTTCATATTCTTTATAAAATTCTTTGATTTCGCGGACTTTGTCTTTGTTGCCCGTCGCCAGAAGTATTTTCACGGATTTTCCTTTTCAAATTTGAATAATTCTAGCATAAATTTATCTAAATTTTGATAAAATCGGACATTTCAAAATTGGAATAACGAATGAAATTATACGCGAAATATATAAGTTGGGTTTATATTAAATATTTTTTGATTGTTTTTGTCGCGCTGGAATTTTTTTACGTGGGAATCGACGTGCTAACAAATCTCAAAGACTTTCCGCAGAGCGCGAATTTAGCGATACTTTACGTTTGTCTCACGGCTGTGGTGGCGGTGAGTTACATCCTGCCGTTGAGTCTAGTTTTGGCTATGATTATCATGGGGATAAATCTCATCAGAAGCAACGAATTAGTGAGTTTTTACGCGCTTGGCACGAGCAAAAACACTCTCGTGCTCGCGCCTTTTCTAATCGCGCTAACTATAACTTTATTTTATATTATAGCCAACGCCACGCCTTTCGTGTATGCGTGGAACTATCGCCAAGGGCTTGCGGGTTTGCAAGACAGGGATGAAATGGGCAAGGAAATTTTTCTCAAATTTGAAAATAAATTTATCTACGTCGACAGGCTTTTCGCAGACGCCAGCATTGCCAAAAATATCAAGATTTTCGAGGTAGACGAAGACGGATTGAAGCGCGAAATTACCGCGAGTGAGGGCGATTTTGAAGACGGCAAATGGAATTTAAAAAACGTAAAAATTCTAACGCTTCCAAAGACGCTAGATCTCAACAAAAGCGGCTACAAGGTAGAAAGTTCGAGCGGCGAAGAAATTCTGGAGGGCTTTAAGCCAAAAACCATCGAAAATATCTACCAAAACGCGAGTTCGGGCTCTATTAGCGACAATCTCGCTTCGCTATTTTTGCTGTGGAACGAAAACGTGAGCACTACAAAAATCCGTTCAAATCTATACTCGCTCACTTTCTTCCCGCTATTTGCTCCGCTTATGGTCTTAATTATTTATTATTATTTTCCTATCACGGGCAGATTTGCAAGTTTGGCTCTTACGAGCTTTATTTTCGTGCTCGCGACGCTGTTCGTGTGGGGCGGATTTTATATTTTGGCGCGTTTTAGTCAAAACGGCGTGATTTACCCGGAGTTTGGTATAGTTTTTCCGATTTTTGCACTCGCGACGTTCGCGTGGTTCAAATTTTATAAAAATCGTTAATAAATTTAAGCCAAATTTGGCTAAAATACACGCTAATTTTGAGTTTTGGAGATTTTATGGATTATTCGGGACTTGCGGAGAAATACGGCACCCCGCTCTACGTTTACGATTTTGACTATATTAAATCCCGCTACAATGCGCTAAAATCGCAATTTGCGGCTAGAAAATCTTTGGTGTGCTACGCGGTTAAAGCCAATTCAAATTTGAGTTTGTTAAAAATGCTCGCAAATCTCGGCGCGGGTTTTGATTGCGTGAGTATAGGCGAGGTCAAACGCGCTCTAATAGCGGGCGCCAAACCTTACAAGATCATCTACAGCGGCGTTGGCAAAAGCGAGGAAGAAATCGCGCAAGCCCTAAATATCGGCATTCTTATGCTAAATTTGGAAAGTAGCGAGGAAATGTTGCTCGCCGAACGCGTGGCGAAAAGTCTTGGCAAACCCGCCAAAATCAGCATTCGCATAAATCCGAATATCGACCCCAAAACTCACCCTTACATTTCCACCGGGCTTAGCGAAAACAAATTCGGCGTTAGTGTCGCGGACGCCAAAAAAATGTACCTCTACGCCAAAAAAAGCGAGTTTTTAGAGCCTGTTGGCGCACATTTCCACATCGGCTCGCAGCTAACGGACCTCAGCCCTATCGTCGAAGCTGCAAATATCGTCAGCGACGTTGTTACAGAGCTACTCGCCATGGAAATCGATATTAAGTTTTTCGACGTGGGCGGCGGCATAGGCATCACCTACGAAAACGAACTAGAACCCGACCTTTATGCATACGCGCAAGGCATTTTGGCGGCGCTCAAAGGCAAAGATCTCACCATCGTGTGCGAGCCCGGACGCTTCCTTGTGGGAAACAGCGGAGAGCTCCTCACACGCGTGCTCTACCAAAAAACCGGCGAAAAAGGTAAACGCTTCGTCATCACAGACGCGGCAATGAACGATCTCATTAGACCTAGTTTATATCAAGCCTACCATGAAATTAAAGCCGTTTCAAATTTGAATGATGAAACTCAAACTTGCGACGTCGTAGGTCCTATCTGCGAGAGTGGCGATTTTCTAGGCAAAAACGTCTCTTTGCCGCCGCTTAAAAGCGGAGATTTGCTGGTCGTGAAATCAGCCGGCGCGTATGGATTTTCCATGTCTAGCAATTACAATTCGCGCACCCGCCCCGCCGAAGTCGCAATCGAAGATGGCAGTGACCGCCTAATCCGCGCTAGGGAAAACTTCGACGACCTCATCAAAAACGAAAAAGAGTATTTATGAGCAGTTCAAATTTGAAATCCCACACGCTAGAAGAGCTCAGACACGGCATAGACGCCATCGACAATGAAATTTTGCGCCTGCTTAACGCCCGCATGGAAAACGTCAAGCAAATAGGTCTCTTAAAACAAAAATCGGGTACCGCGATTTACCGCCCGGAGCGCGAGCGCGCCATACTTGATAGACTTTTTAAAAACCCCAAAAACGAACTCAGCAAAGAAGCGATCGAAGCGATATTTTACGAAATTTTCGCCATCTCTCGCAACCTAGAAAAACCCCAAAAAGTCGCTATTCTAGGTCCTATCGGCACTTACACTCACCAAGCCGCGCAATCTCGCTTTGGCGCGATGAGCGATTATCTGCCGCTCGCGACCATCGAAGCGGTATTTAAAGAACTCGAAAACAAAGAAGCCAAATACGGCGTCGTGCCCATAGAAAATAACACGGAGGGCGCGGTAAACGTCACACTCGACTGTCTCAAAAAATACGAATCCGTTAAAATCGTCGCCGAAATCTACATGGACATCCATCACAGCTTCGCGAGTCGCTGCGAAAAACTAAGCGAAATCACAAAAATTTATTCTCACCCACAAGCCTACGCGCAATGTCGCAAATTTATCGAAAGCCACGGACTAGGAGAAGTCGAGTTTGTGCCTACCAAATCCACAGCGCAAGCCGCCAAATTAGCCAGCGCCGACGAGTGCGCCGCCGCGATTTGTTCCAAAATAGCGGCTCACATTAGCGGCGTGCCTATTATGTTTGAGACGATTGAAGACAATAACGCTAATCGCACGAGATTTTTCGTATTAAGCGACTTTAAAAATGCTAAAAGCGGAAGCGACAAAACAAGCATCTTAGCTCGCGCAGAGCACCGTCCGGGCGGGCTTTTTACTCTGCTTTCGCTATTTAAAAACGCCGACATAAATATCACCAAGCTAGAAAGCCGTCCAATCAAGCAAAAAGACTTCCGTTCGATGTTTTATATAGATTTCGAGGGGCATATAGACGATGAAAAAGTCAAAAAAGTCATCGACGAAGCCACCGCAAACGGACATGAAATACGCTGGCTAGGTAGCTACATAAATCAAGAAGGGTAAAAAATGAAATATAACGAAAGAATAGCAAATTTACCAGTATACGAGGCGGGCAAGCCAGTCGAACTCGTAGCGCGCGAGTTTGGCGTGGCGAGCGAAGATATCGTCAAATTAGCCAGCAACGAAAACCCTTTTGGTTCCTCGCCGCTCGCCGTAGAAGCCATCAAAAAATGCGCGCAGCGCGCTAGCGTGTATCCAGATGATAGCTTTTATGAGTTAAAAGACGCCCTCGCATTCAAATTTGAAATGAAACAAGAAAACTTCATCATCGGCAGCGGTAGCGACCAAGTCATCGAGTTTGCCATCCAAGCCCTAGTAAACGACAAAACCGCAATTCTGCACGCGGGCGTGACGTTTGCTATGTATGGGATTTACGCCTCTCACGCGGGCGCAAAAGTTTATCGCACGAAGTCTGCGACACACGATTTAGAGGAGCTTTCCGCGCTTTATGAGGAGCACAAAGACGAAATCAAAATCATCTTTTTGTGCCTGCCAAACAACCCTCTTGGCGAGTGCTTGGACGCTAGCGAAGTAGATAAATTTATCGCAAGCGTAGATAGCGACACTCTTGTCGCGTTAGATTGCGCTTATATGGACTTCGCGCGCTTCAAAGACCCGGCAAAAGCGATAAATCCAAAAGATATAATAGAAAAATATCCAAACGTTCTTTATATGGGCACGTTCTCCAAGGCTTATGGGCTTGGTGGTATGCGCGTGGGATACGGCATAGCAAATTCGGAAATGATAGCTCAACTCCACAAACTCCGCGCTCCGTTTAATATCACCACGCCAAGTCTCGCCGCCGCCATCGCCGCGCTAAAAGACGAGGATTTCGTGCGCCGCACGCTAGAAAACAATTTCTCGCAAATGAAGTTATACGAGGATTTTGCAAACGCGAATAATATCAAATTTATCCCGAGCTACACAAACTTTATCACGTTCTTCTTTGACGCGCCGCGCGATTCTAGCGCTATTTGCGACGCGCTTTTAAGACGCGGCGTGATTTTGCGAAATCTAAGAAGTTACGGACTAAACGCTATTCGCATCACCATAGGTCGCCCGGAGCAAAACGCTCGCGTCCTAGCCGAATTTTCAAAGGAACTATGATAAAATATGGATTTTAGGGCTTTTTTTCAGCAATTATCCAGACTTTACCTAGGATTGACTTTACGCCAAAAAATCGTCATCGCTGGTAGCGTGGCGGTCGTAGTAGCTTTTCTCGTATTCCTCGTGGTCTATAATAGCGTGGGAGACGAGAAAAACGAATACTCAGGCTATACCGTGCTATTTCGCAACGTTAATCCCGCCACCTCCGCCCAAATCATCGCCCAACTAGACGCGGACGGCGTAACCTACAAACTTGCAGACGAGGGCACTATCCTAGTCCCTACCAAAGACGTCTACAAGGAGCGCATCGCAGTCGCAAGCCTAGGCGTCGTAGGCGAGGACAAAAAAGGCTTTGAAATCTTCGATAAACAAGACTTTGGCGCCACCGAAGAAGAGCAAAGGGTCAAATTTCAACGCGCCATTCAAGGCGAACTATCCAAAACTATCGAAGGCTTAGAACCAATAGAACGCGCCACCGTTTATATCGCCTTCCCAAAAGATAGCGTCTTTACCGAGCGTCAAACGCCGCCGACGGCTTCTGTCGTGGTCAAAATCCGCGAAGGCGAAAAACTAAATCGCCGCCAGATCGACGGCATTAAGCGCATCGTCGCGGGCTCCGTTTCAAATTTGAAATCAGAAGACGTGCGCATTGTTACGCAAGAAGGCGTAGCTCTAGGCGAAGACGCGATAACGCTTGAAAACGAACTCGTCGCCGCACAAATCCGCTACAAACAAGATTTCGAAAACGCCTACGAGCAAAAAGTCATCGATATGATAGCTAAATTTATAGGCGGTCGCGACAAAGTTACAGCCAAGGTTAGCATAGAGTTTGACTTCTCAACCAAGGATAGCGAGAGCGAAACTTTCGATCCCAATTCCGTCGTTCGCAGCGAGCAAACCATAGAAGAAAAACGCGAAGGACGCGAGAAAAAGGACGTTGGGGGCGTACCGGGTGCTGTGAGCAATATAGGTCCGGTTCAAGGTATGGAAGACAACAAACCCGACGAGCTCTACACCAAAAACGTCGCAAACACCAACTATGAAATCAGCAAGAAAGTAACCAAAGTAAAAGACGAATACGCCACCATTAAGCGCGTCACCACAGCCGTGGTAGTCGACGGCAAATACGAGCGCACCAAGGACGAAAATGGCAATCTCACCGAAGAAATCGCCTACGTGCCGCTTACCCCCGACGAGCTTACGCGCATAGAACGCCTAGTCCAACAAGCCGTGGGCTACAACGAAGCCCGTGGAGACGTCGTTACAGTGAGCAATTTCGAGTTTAAACCAAGCGCGTCGGTTGCTAAAACTTCCAAATTTGAAAGCGTGATAAACTCATATTTGCGCCCGCTAGTGCCGGTGCTAAAATACCTACTCGCAGCCCTTGTGCTTTTTGTCTTCTACAAAAAAGTCATCATACCGTTTATGGAAAAAATGCTAGCCGAATCAAAGAGTGAAGAAGAAATATTAGAAAGCGAACTCCAAGACGAGCTAGAAGAGGAGACCGAAGATACTTTGGAGAAACTCAAAGCCGCCAAAAAACGCGCCGAAGAAGAGCTCGGCGTGAGCGAAGGCTTCAACGAAGAAGACCTCAAATACGAAGTCTTGCTAGAAAAAATGAAAATCGCCGTTACCGAAAAAAGCGAGGAAATCGCCGATATGCTACAAAATATGATTAAAAACGACGCGTCTTTCACAGGAAGCAGTGGCAAGGATCTGTAATGATAAAGCTCAATGAACAACAAAAAATGGTCTACGACGACCTTTCTAATCCTGAAAAAGTCGCGCTTTTGCTTATTCAACTAGGCGAGGACGCAACGAGTCTTGTATTTTCACATATGGATATAGACGTTATCACCGAGGTTTCGCAATATATCGCCACGGCTAAGACAGTTGATAAAACTGTTGCGGCGGCGGTATTGGAAGAATTTTATGCCCTTACTCAATCAAACCAATACATGAAAAACGGCGGTATCGAATACGCCCGCGAAATTCTTTTTCGCACTTTTGGTCCAGAAATTGCTCAAAAAATCCTCGATAAACTTCAAAAATCCATGGATTCAACCAAGTCGTTTGGTTATCTCAATAAAGTCAAGCCTCAACAACTCGCCGACTTTATCGTCAAAGAACACCCGCAAACCATCGCTCTTATCATCGCGCATATGGACGCTACTAGTGCGGCGGAGACGCTTTCTTATTTTCAAGACGAATTAAGGGGCGAAGTCATTATGCGTATGGCAAACCTCGGCGACATCAGTCCATCCGTAGTTAAGCGGGTTTCGGCAGTATTAGAAAACAAACTAGAATCTCTCACCAGCTACAAGGTCGAGGTGGGCGGTCCGCGCGCCGTCGCAGAAGTGCTCAACCGTCTGGGTCAAAAAGACAGCAAATCCACGGTTTCTTTTATCGAGCAAACCGATCCTGCTTTGGCTGCAAACATCAAAGAGATGATGTTTACATTCGAAGATATCAATTCTCTAAACAACAACGCGCTTCGCGAAGTGCTCAAAGAAGTCGACAAAAAAGACCTTATGGTCGCGCTCAAAGGTGGTAGCGAAGGGCTCAAAAATAAATTCCTCGCAAATATGTCTCAAAGGGCGAGCGAAGCCTTTCTCGAAGAGATGCAGTATCTTGGCGCCGTGCGCGTAAAAGATGTCGAAGAAGCTCAACGCAAGGTCGTCGAAGTAGTCCAACGTCTAGCAGAAAGCGGAGTCTTCCAACTCGGTGGCAGTGATGAGATGATAGAATGAAACAAAGCAACGTTATTACCGCGCAAAGTGGCAAACACACCGTCGAACCGTATCGTTTCAAGGTTCTCAGCTCATTTGCGGATCGCCCGCTTGGCGGCGACGTGGGCGTTACCAACGACCGTTATATTCAGCCCGACGCTCTTGGCGCCGACTTCCAACCCGGAACTGCGCATTTAAATTATAGCAATTCAAATTTGAATCAAGCAGACGAAGAGCCTGCTTTGGATATTTCAAATTCAAATAAGCAAGACGCCGAAAGTGAAACGGTTTCAAATTTGACCGAGCAAACCCCCGACGAAACCGCTATGCAACCGTCTTCGCCTAGCGGGACGCCCATTGGCGAGCCTAGCTTTATAGAAGAGCTTTTAAAACGCACCGACGAGCTTAGCGACAACATCGTCAAGCTCCAAATGAAAATCGAGAGTCAAGAAACCGAGTTCAAAGCCCGCCTCGAAGAAGAAACCGCCAAGGCCCGCGAAGCCGCACTGGCAGAAGGCGCGGCGCAGGCAAGAGCAGAGTTTGAAGAAAAGCTCAAACAAATCGAAGCCAAGTTCGCAAACTCTATTGCCAAAATCGACGAGGAAAAAGCCAAACTCGAGGCGTTTTACGCCAAAAACGAACAAGAGCTCGCCGCGGCCGCTATGCAAATCGCAAAAGAAGTCGTCATCAGGGAAACTAGCGAAAACTCGAGCAAAGTCGCGCTCGCAATAGCCAAAAATCTCGTAGGCGAGCTAGAAAACGCCACAAATATCGAGGTAAAAGTAAGCGAAAGCGACCTTGATTACCTAAAAGAAAATCTCAAACTCAGTTCAAATTTGAAACTCTCCGCAGACGACGCGGTAGCTCCCGGGGGCGCCATCATCATGAGCGACGTGGGAAATATCGACGGCAACATAATGACAAGATTTGAGAAAATCAAGAAGATTTTGAGCGAATGATGGATATAAAAAACAAAAGTCCCGAAGAGTTAGAAGCCCTGTGCGGAGATATTAGAGCGAGAATTTTGGAAGTCGTGAGCGCCAACGGCGGCCACCTAGCGCCAAGTCTTGGCGCGGTCGAACTCATCGTGGCTATGCACTACGTTTTTGACTGCCCGCAAGACCCGTTTATCTTCGACGTCAGTCACCAAAGCTACGCTCACAAGCTCCTTAGCGGACGCTGGGCCGAGTTTGCCTCTTTGCGCAAATTCGGTGGACTTAGCGGCTATACCAAGCCCAGCGAGGGCGATTATTTCGTAGCGGGACATAGTTCGACCTCGATTAGCCTCGCCG
Organism: uncultured Campylobacter sp.; assembly: GCA_900319915.1. Classification (GTDB taxonomy): domain Bacteria; phylum Campylobacterota; class Campylobacteria; order Campylobacterales; family Campylobacteraceae; genus Campylobacter. The sequence goes on along the minus strand of ONQI01000010.1, from coordinate 17,985 downwards.
TAGGCGCGTGCAAGGCGATAAACCTCAGAGGACAAAACCGCGTTCCCGTGGTGCTCATCGGCGACGGCGCTCTAAGCGGGGGCATGGCTTACGAGGCGTTAAACGAACTGGGAGACCGCAAATATCCCTGCGTCATCATCCTAAACGACAACGAAATGAGCATTTCAAGCCCGGTTGGAGCTATCAGCAAATACATTTCGCAAATGATGGCGGGGCAGTTTTATCAAGGATTTAAGGCGCGCGTTAACGCCCTACTCGAAAAAATGCCCGATTCGGCCGCGTATATGGCAAAACGCTTTGAAGAGGGCTTTCGCCTCATCACGCCGGGCATGCTTTTTGAAGAGCTCGGGCTCGAATACATAGGTCCCATCGACGGGCATGATTTGCGCGAGGTAATCGCCACGCTCCGCACGGCCAAATCGATGAAAAAGCCCGTCATCGTGCACGCCCAAACCCTCAAAGGCAAAGGATACGCGCCCGCCGAAACTCAAGCGCAAAAATGGCACGGCGTGAGCCCCTTTGACCTCAAATCCGCGACCGCTCTTAAAAAATCCGCCGCCAAATCCGCCACGGCGATATTTTCGGACCTTCTTTTAGGGCTTGCTAGGAAGCACGAAAACGTAGTAGGCGTCACCGCCGCGATGCCCTCTGGCACGGGGCTTGACAAGCTTATGAGCGAATTTCCACAGAGGTTTTGGGACGTGGCTATAGCTGAGCAACACGCCGTAACCTCGATGGCGGCGATGGCGCGCGAGGGATTTAAGCCTTATATCGCGATCTATTCGACTTTTATGCAGCGAGCCTACGACCAAATCATCCACGACTGCGCTATTATGGGCTTGCCGGTCGTATTTTGCATGGATAGAGCGGGCATCGTGGGCGAGGACGGTAGCACGCACCAAGGCGCGTTTGATATTTCCTTTCTTTCGGCGATTCCAAATTTGAATCTCACAGCACCCCGCGACGAGGCGAGTTTTGCTAAGATTATGGAGTTTTCGTATTCTTTCGAGCGTCCGCTTGCCATTCGCTATCCGCGCGGCTCTTTTGGCGACGCCGGCGATTTCGCAAGCGGCGAAATTAACCTTGGCAAGGGCGAAATCCTAGAGGGAGGAGACAGCGACGTCGCATTCATAGGATACGGCACGGGCGTGGCAAAAGCCTGGCAAACCGCTTCAAATTTGAACTTCAAGCCCGCGCTTGTAGATTTGGTTTTCGCCAAACCGCTCGACACCGAACTTCTTTCAAATTTGAGTTCGCGCTACAAAAAATGGTTCGTGTTCTCAGACGGCGCGAAAATCGGCGGGATTGCGCAAATGATAAGCGCGTTTTTAGCGGAGCGCGGCATAGAGGGTGTGCGCGTGGTTAGTTTCGAGTTTGACGACGAGTTTATCTCGCACGGCGCGACTAGCGAGGTCGAAGAGGCGCTTGGGCTAACGCCCGAACAACTCGCGCAAAAAGTGATTTCAAATTTGAATTAAAGGAAAAAAAATGGAAAATTTATCGTCTTTTTTGTCTTTTAGAATCGTATCGGAAATCGCTATTTTCGCGGTTCTCGTGGTTGTCAATACTTATTTGTTTTTCACGATTTTAAGCGAAGGCAAAGAAAAGCTGCTTAAAGAAGACGTCTGATTAGGGCGCGCTCCGCGCCTTGCATTACTCGGACGAAAATCAATTCAAATTTGAACCGTTTTTTGCTTATATTTTTTTTAGCAATTTTTGGCTAAAATAACGTAACTTTTGATTTAAGGAAGATAATGTTCGGCGAACTATTTTCAAAAATCCGCAAGCCGCAATCGAGCCCGGCAGAAGCGCCTTCGCACTGGGTCAAGTGTAGCCACTGCAACTCGCTAATGTATTACAAGGAAGTCGAGGCTTGCCATAACGTCTGCCCAAAATGCGGTTACCACATGCGAATAAACGCCAAAAAACGTATAGAGCTGCTCGCGGACGAGGGAAGCTTCAAGGAATTTGATTCAAATTTGAAACCAAACGATCCGCTCAATTTCGTGGATAAAAAATCCTACAAAAAACGCGTCAGCGAGGGTGTCGAAAAGACAGGCAAAACAAGCTCGGTGATCGCGGGCGAGGCCACTATCGAAAAAATCCCCGTAGAACTTGTGGTTTTTGATTTTGCTTTTATGGGTGGTTCTTTGGGCTCTGTGGAGGGCGAAAAAATCGTTCGAGCGGTGCGTCGCGCTATCGATAGACGCTGCGGGCTCGTCATCGTCTCCGCAAGCGGCGGAGCGCGTATGCAAGAAAGCACCTTTTCGCTGCTTCAAATGAGTAAAACGAGCGCGGCTCTCAAGCTTCTAGCCGAAAACCGCTTGCCATATATCTCGGTGCTCACAGACCCGACCATGGGCGGCGTTTCAGCCTCTTTTGCTTGGCTTGGCGATCTCATCATCGCGGAGCCCGGTGCGCTCATAGGATTTGCGGGGCAACGCGTCATTGAGCAAACCATCAAAGCGACGTTGCCGGAGGGCTTCCAACGCTCGGAATTCCTTCTAGAACACGGTCTTATCGACGCTATCGTAGCAAGAGAAGACCAAAAGCACTATATCGCGGACGCGCTTAAATTTTTTAACGCGGAGTAGGCGGACAGCGTGCAAATAGGGGTTTTTTGCATACAAAAGGGTGCGGACGAGTTCTCGCAAGTCGCCGACTATGCCAAAATGTGTGCTCCATGGGCGAGCGTGCGAAACGAATGCGTCTTTAACGCCGCCATCGCCAAAGCCCAAAGCACAAACCGAGAAATCGCGCAAAAATCTTACGAAGACGCGTTCGCGCCGCACGTCGAGGGCTTTTGCGTGGGACTGGACGAAAGAGGCGAAATGCTAGACAGCGAAGGTTTTGCCGCCCTGCTAAAAGACCGCGCAAAAGTGTCGTTTTTCATAGGCGGGGCTTACGGGCATAGCGAGAGTTTCAAGCAAAAAATGAACAAACTCGTAAGCCTTTCTCGTCTCACGCTCGCGCACAAAATCGCCAAGTTGGTGCTCTTTGAGCAAATTTACCGTGGACTTAGCATAAACGCAAACCACCCTTACCACAAATAAAGGAAAATTATGAAAACTAGAAGATATATATTTTATTCTATCGTTTACGTCGCGCTTATTTGGGTGCTCGTTTTTAGTATCCTTAGCGGAGATGGCAACACCGGAGCTAGTTACTCTATAAATATCCTTGGCTACGAACTATCCTTGCCAATAGCGACGTGGTTTGCGCTACCCGTGGCGGTGTTTGCTCTCCTTAGCCTCTTTCACATCGCATATTACGGCATGCGAAATTTCTTTGACGCGCGCGCTTTAAAAAGCGATCAAAATCTCTACAACACGCTTGCCAAAGAAATCTATCTAGGTATGGAAAGCAACAAAGAATTCAAGACCGATCTTTTCGCTACCGCGGGCGAAGTGACTAAATCGCTCTCTCCATGGCTAAAGCTAAATCCGGATTTTCGCAACGAAGAGCTTGCCAATGCTTACGATATCTCCTCTAGAGTTCGCTTAGGCGAGGCTTGCGACCTTAAACGCTATAAGCTGTTAAAAACTAACCCGCTTTTCTTGCAAAACGAAAAAAACAAAATCGACGCGGACTATAAATACGCTCTTGAAATGAAAGAAAGTGCGGACGAGAGCCTAAACGCTTATGCTAGGGCCGCAGTTTTGGCAAATGCAACGTGGTCCGAGATTTCCAAATTTGATTCAAATTTGAGCGCCAAAGAAGCACGCGAGTTGATTTTGCGCAAATTAGAAGATGATAATTTTGATATTTCGAGCGTAGATTTTAGCGCGCTCATCGAGAAGGCGGATTTGAACGCGCAAGATTATGTAAAAATCGCTCTCTCGCTAGTCAAAAAATACGAGCCCGACCAAGTCATTGGCATCTTTAAAAAGCTCAAAGACGTGCGCCCCGTGGCAATGGAAGCGTATTTGCTCGTTCTTTTTGAATTTCAAAAACTCGACGAACTTCGCGACGCCCTCGCCGGTGAAAACGCGGAAGAGTTCGAGCGCATCCAAACTCTGTTATTTTTGCGCGAAAACGGCAAAAGAACGAGCGCGGAATTATTTTATAAATGATAGATTTTAGCGCCAAACCGCTATTTTTAGCGCCTTTGGCGGGACTTTCAGATTTACCTTTTAGGGGTGTGGTGAAGGCGCACGGCTGCGATGTGACCGTAAGCGAAATGCTAAGCGCAAACGCCCTAGTTTATGAAGGCGCCAAAACGCTCGCGATGGCGGCGAAAAACCCCGCGGAAACGCCCTATATAGCGCAATTAGAAGGCGGCGATCCGGAGATGATACGCCGCGCCGTACTCGTGCTAAACGAGATAGACGGCATCGACGGTATCGACCTAAACTGCGGTTGTCCAGTTCCCAAAGTCGTCAAGCAAAACGCGGGCTCGGCACTATTAAAAGACCCCGCGTTACTTTGCCATCTCGTCGAAATTATCAAAAAAACCTCAAACAAACGCTACACTTCGGTCAAGCTTCGCCTAGGCTTTGACTCCGTAACCTTGCCTTCTTTCGTGCGCGATATCGAGAGCGCGGGCGCGGACTTTATCGCGGTGCACGCTAGGACGCGTTCGGGCGGCTTTACGAGCGAACCAAAATACGAAGTATTAGGCGAAATAAAATCAAATTTGAAAATCCCGCTCGTCGCAAACGGCAGTATAGACGAAACCAACGCCGCCGAAGTGCTCGCAATCACTGGTGCGGACGGGCTCATGATAGGGCGCGCGGCGATTGGCAAGCCGTGGATTTTTGAAAGCATCAAAGAGGCGCTTGGCGACGGTAATTCAAATTTGAACGTCTCACAAGCCCACAAAAAACAAGTCATCAAAGAGCACTTTGCAGCGATGATAGCGCACTACGGCGAACACGGCGTGAGCATATTTCGCAAGCATTTGCACGAGTATTCGCGCGGACTTGGCGGCGCGAGCGAGTTTCGTCGCGAAATCAACGAGCTGAGGTCCAGCGAAGAAATGCGCGCCGCAATCGAGCGATTTTTCTAATGCAAGGCTACGTCCTTCGCGTGCTCCCGGCTAGGGGCGAAGATGTGAAGGTTTGGCTACTCACAAGGGAGCGCCTAGTGCGCGCGTATAGGTTTTACGGAGCGCGTCACAGCGTCGTCACACAAGGCTACAAACTCGACTTCGAGCTAGAAAGTATGGGCGCAAGCTCCGGCGTAAGGCTTCGCAATGCCCTTCATCTGGGCTTTTCGTGGCTAGGAGAGCGCGAAAGATTGCAAGCGTGGCAAAACTTTGTTGGCGAGCTTGGCAAACATTTGCGCGGAATCGAGGAGTTAGATCCCTTTTATTTCGAGTTGTTAGACGAGTGCGCGAGACGCTTTACTCGCCAAAATCCCGAGCGCGTCGTGGTCGAGGCGTATTTACGTCTGCTTGATTTTGAAGGAAGGCTACACGAGGATTTGCGCTGTGTATTTTGCGGCGGGACGGCGGAAGATAAAGTATGCCTGACGCAAGGTTTTTCACCCGCTCATCCGCGTTGCGCGCCGAGATTCAAATTTGAAACTTCGATTATAAAGCGACTTTTTAAGACGCAAAGCACGGCGGAGATGAGCGACGAAATAGTCCAAGAACTTTACTATATCGTCTTAGAGGGGTTTTAAATCTTCGCGGCTTGCGCTTGCATTTGCGCTTCTAGTATTTTTTGCATTTGCGCGATTATCTCGCTGATTTGCGTCATAATCGCGGCCTCCTCGGTAGCGAGCATTTCTTTGATTTTTCGCGAGTTTTCGTCGTTTCCGAGTTTTTGCTTTTGGGCTTGAATTGCCGCAAGTTCCTTTTGGAGCTGTTTTAGCAACTTTTCAAGCTTTTTCATCGGATCTTCGTTCTCGCTTGCGCTCCCCGCCGCGCCGGCCTCCTCGCTCTCGTCTAGATTTAGACCGGTGACGATTTCGGCTTTACCAAGAAGTTCGTCTTCCTCCGCTCTCTCTTTTAGACTTTGCGCGTTCAAATTTGAAACCGCCGCGCCCGCGCCCTTTTTCAAATTTGAATTATCGCTCGCGAGATTCAAATTTGGCATATTGTTTGAGATTTGCATTCGCGCTCCTTTTTGCTCTATATCGGCAAAAACGCGAAATTATTAAATTCAGTCGAAAGTAACCGCGAAGATTTCCGGCTTTGGCAGCTTTTTGACGTTTTCTTTGACCATAACGAAATTTTTGGCACCGCTAATATGCAAAGCACGTTCCAAAAACTCAAACCTCGCCTGCGGACAGACGCTGAGCCATCTGGCGGCGGCAAGCATAAAAGAAAGCCAGCGCACGATTTTGGCGTTAGGAAGCAACGGCGCACAAGGTCCGAAATCCACGTTTTCGCGGCCGGCGTTTTCGATAATGGCGGCGATGAGGGCTCGCTCCTCGTGCGTGAAACCGTAGTTTAGACCTCCGCGCACGATATACGCGCTGTGGCTTTGCTCGGAATAAAATCCTAAGGAGCGCCCAAGATTACATAGTTTGGCGGCAATTACAAGCGAGCGCAAATATTTTTCATCTAGCCCGTGGAGCGGCGAAAGAGCGGCGAATATCGCCCTAGCGTGAGAAACGATGAGGGAATTTTGGCGCACCGCAAAGCGGTCGGTTAGACTTTTTACACTCGGGTTAAAGTTTTGCGGAAATTTCACGCCCGGACGGAGCAAACTTGAAAGAAAAAGCCCCTCTCTTACGCCAGCGCCACTCGTAAAAACGAGCTTACCGCCCAAAGCCGCGCAGACTTTGGCAAAAATCATCGCGCCCTCGCGAATCGTGTCGTAGCGGTCTTTTTTAACGGGAAAGTTTTTGAGCTCGAGCACGCCCGCGTAAGCGAGTTTTTCTATGAATTTGCGCTGTTCGGCGAAATCGTAGATGTAATTGTGCACGAGTTTTAGGGGGTGATTTTTGAGCTGCATTATCGCGCTAGAAATCGCGCGAGCGCTGCCGCCGATGGCTATCAAATTTGAATTGCGGAAACTCTCCGGGATAGTGGCGATGAGTTTGTCGGCGAATTTCGCCGCGCCCGCGGGATCTTTTTTGTCAAAAAACAGCTCTTTTAGTCTCACAGTGCCAAGATCGAGCGAAAGCGTCTCCACAATACGCCCATCCTTGATGCGAGCAAGCTCGGTCGAGCCCCCGCCTATATCTATCGTAGTCGCCTCGCCAAAGGGACTTAGCAGATTAAGAGCGGCGATTCCGCCCAAAAAAGCCTCCGTTTTACCGTCGATGACGCGAAGATTTAACCCAAGTTCGCGACTCACTCGCGCTATGAAAACGTCGCCGTTTGGCGCGTCGCGAAGCGCCGAAGTGCCCGCGCAAATGACCTTGCGCACGCCATAAAGCCTAATGAACTCTCGAAATTCCGCGAACGCCGCGAAAACCTTATCCATAGCCGCTTTTTGCAACACGCCACCGTGCTCGTAAGCACCCTCGCCAAGGCGCACTTTGGTCTTGAACTCGCGCAAAATATAAAATCCAAGCCTACTTGTGCGCTCAAAAATCGCCATTCTAGCCGAATTTGAGCCCAGGTCGATGACGGCAACGCGTTTTGGCATTATTCCCCTTTGCTAAGCATTTCGTGTTTGAAACGCAATTCTTCCGGACTTTCGACGTTGTCCGGATCGGGCTTGATGCACTCGACCGGACAAACCATAATACAAGCGGGTTCCGTCGCGTCGCTAATGCATTCCGTGCAGCGATCCGCGTCTATCATAAAAGTCGGCTCGTCCTCGTAAATCGCGCCCTCGGGGCACTCTTCGAGGCAAGCCTCGCAACTTATACAATCCTTGGTTATCATAAGTGACATTTATATTACCTTTTTGGGGACTTTCAAACGCTGATTTATACTATATTTTTGCTTAAAAATTATTCAAATTTGAAATGGTCGGTGCGTCTTTTGGCTATTTTCTGTAATTCAAATTTGAAATGGAGTTTGCAAGGAAGAGAGAACCCTCGCGGGCGCGAGGGGGAAATGAAGTTAATTACGCTTTTTTAGGGAAGCAAAATCTATATCCGCGACGGCGCACGGTTTCGATGGTGGAAATATTAAGCGGTTTGTCCATTTTTTGGCGGATTTGGTTGATGGCGACCTCGATGACGTTTGGCGTGACGAGTTCGGGCTCTTCCCAGATGGCGTCTAGTAGTTGGTCTTTGCTCACAATTTGGTCGCTGTGGCGAGCAAGGTGGGTAAGCACTTCAAAAGGCTTTCCTTTAAGCTCGATTTCTTGACCTAAATAAACGATTTTCTCCTCGTCCGGATCGATGGTAAGCTCGTCGATTTTGATGACGTTCGAGCCGCCAAAGCGAAGTCTAGCCTCGACGCGAGCAACGAGGACGTTGAAATCAAACGGTTTGCGAATATAATCGTCCGCGCCCGATTTTAGCGCCTTAATTTCGCTTTCAACGTCTTCGTTTGCCGAAAGAATTAGCACCGAAGTATGAGGGGATTTTTGCTTGATTGTGCCGATAAGATCAATACCTTCACCGTCCGGCAGGGACCAATCGCAGAGCACCAAATCGTAATTTCTGATATCTACCATATATTCCGCGTCTTTTAAATTTTCCGCGTCGTCGGTTTGGTAACCGTATTCTTGCAAGCTATCAGAAATCGTTTTTTTGAGGGTGCTCTCGTCCTCTACTATCAGAATTCTCATTATTTTTTCCTTAAATCATAAAAATTTAAGGCGTATTTTACCATAAATTAAGTGAAATTTCAAGTTATTTTAATCTGTTTTTAATGAAAATTTCAAATTTAAAAGTTTAAATTTGAATTGACAAAGAAAAAAAGCGAAGTATTTTAAAGGATTTGGGTGGTTCGGTTTTAAGCAAAATGTTAAAAACTCTTGCTCAAAACCGCCCAAAAGACAAACTCAAGCTAGTCTAGGATAGACGTTCTCATATTTAGATTTTGCGATTTTGCCCTTATTTAATAGTTCTTGATACCAATAATGGTGCAAAACGTAAACTTCTTCTTCGGATTTGTGACCGTTTATCATCGAATGAATAGAACCTTTGATCGCAAAAACCGCCATGTAAATATGCACGAGTAAGAACATCGCGCAGCCAATACCAAGGATATTGTGCGTAATCGCACTTAGGCGCAAAACTTCGATTTGAGTAAGACCCCAACCCTCCGCAAACGGAGCCTTAAAGTCCAAGAAAAACATCGCCGCGCCGGTAAGTATCATCACCACGCCGCCTAGAGTCGCGACCCAAAACCACGCTTTTTGACCGGCGTTAAACTTGCCTGCGGGAATGGCGCGTTTGGTTTTTGAAAGGTAGCCGCCCACGATAAGCATCCATTTGACGTCGTATAGGCGAGGAAGCATGCGATACGCCCACGCGCAAAACATAGGAATGACTGAAATCACAAAAAGCACCGTCGCTACGGCGTGCATATTTTTCATTAGGCGCACGAAAAAACCGCCTCCAAAGCTCTCGCCCCACATCATAACGACGCCCGTTGGCACGAGCACCACCCACGAAACCGCCGCGACTAGATGCACGAGGCGAATCGCGCCCGAAAATGCAAGCACATGACCGCTTTCTTCGTCGAATTCTTTTGGTCCTACGGCAAGATAATGCGCGCTAAACACTAGTATAAGAGCAACGATAGCTATCGCCGCGCCATAGGAAAAATAATGGCTACCTTGTAAAAACGTCCAAAGCGCGCCAAACCCGTCCTCATAGCGGTCGATATTGGCTAGACGATTGTCCGCCCAAATCTCGCTTTGATATTGATTCGCACCTTCGAGCTTATTGACAAGGTCCGCTCCAAAGGCCAGCATACAGCAGGCTACCAACAAAAAAACTTTCTTCATAGCAATCCTTTCATGTGGGCTGATTTTACTTCATTTTGGCTTAATTTTCACTTTCAAATTTGAATTAATTTCGCTATAATTACGCGCAAAAAAGGGGCGCAAATGAAAGTAATGATAGGGCTTAGCGGCGGCGTGGACAGCGCGATGAGCGCGAAATATCTTTTGGAATCGGGCTACGAAGTCGCGGGGTGTTATTTTAGGCTTTTTAAAGACGATAAATATCACGAAAAAAATCTCGCGAACGCCCGCAAAGTGGCGGATTTTCTTGGTATCGAGCTTTTTGAGGCGGATTTTTCCAGCGAGTTTGCGAGGCGCGTATACGAACCCTTTGTCGCTAGCTACGAGCGCGCTCTCACGCCAAATCCATGCGCGCACTGCAACCGCCATATCAAATTTGGCGCGTTTTGGGATTTTGCGCGAGAAAGAGGCTGCGAAAAAATCGCCACCGGGCATTACGCAAGGATTGAAGGCGGACTCTTAGCCGCGGCTTTCGACGAGCGCAAAGACCAAAGCTATTTCCTAGCAAATATCGACCCCGCCATGCTTGGGCGCGTGATTTTCCCCCTTGGCGAGCGACTAAAAAGCCAGATCAAATTTGAAGCCTCCCAAATCCCTCAAATCGCCGCGCTCGCGAGCCAAAAAGAAAGCAGCGAAATCTGCTTTGTCCCCCGTTCCTATCTCGAAATACTTTCGCGCCACTTCGACACGCACGCTCCCGGACTCGTGCGAAACTCCGCGGGCGAGGTTGTGGGGCGCCACGACGGTTACATGAATTTTACCATCGGAAAGCGAAAAGGCTTTACATACGACGGGGCGCACGAGCCTCATTATGTGCTCGCCATAGACCCGGAGCGCAACGAAATCACCGTGGGCGAAAAAGAAGAACTCGCGACTTTCAAATTTGAAACGAAAAATTTTAATGATTTTTTGGGAAACGATTCAAATTTGAATGATGGTTTTAATTGTTTTGTGAAAGTCAGATACAGAAGCCGCGCTCTACCTTGCCGCGCAAGGCGCAAAGGTGACGGACTATCAGTCGAGCTCCTAGAGCCCGCTTACGGCATAGCTCGCGGTCAGCTCGCGGCGTTTTATAACGATAAAAATCAAATTATCGGTAGCGGGTTTATTTCTTAATTCAAATTTGAATTATTCGCCGGATTTTCGCGAAATTTTTGTGAAAGCGACAAAAAAGCGGTTTATCGCGCGTTAAGGCGAAAAGCGGTAAAATAGCGATTTTAAAAAGGATAAAATTGAAAGTTTACGTTTCGCTCAACTGGGAATGCGATCACAATTTCAAATATATGCTCGACGCGTGGAATTACGGTTCTCGCTTGCAATTTATCTGCGAGGAGCACGCCGACGCGCCCGCAGCTCTTATCAAAAAATCAATCGAACGCAAAATACACTCTTGTCTCGTCGTACTCGTGCTCGTGGGACGCAAAAGCAACGATTTACACCCGCGTTTTCGCGACATCGGTTACAAAAATTGGCAAGCTTATGAAATCATCAAAGCGCGCGAAATGGGCAAAAAAATTATCCCGGTCGCCCTCGAAGAACGCTTTTTGCTCCCCCCGGAACTCGATAGTCACGCCAGAAGCAAGATTCCGTTTGGTCACGACGAGATTTTAGGGGCTATCAATCGTAAAACGGCGAGTCTTGGAATCGGGCGATTTTAACCCTCAAATTTGAACTAATTTTCGCGCTAAATCTAAGCAATAATTTATATCTTGTTTTTCGCTGATAACGGGCTCGCAAAACGCGCCAAGAGCGGCGGCGGTAGCGTTTCCGATAGCGAGCGCTCGCCAGCTATTTTTCCAGCCAAATTTTTCGTAAAATAATTTCGCGTTTTTCGGACTTGCGAAGACAATGAGGGCGCCATCTTGCGGAGGTTTCAAATTTGAAATAGGCGCGCTAAGATTTTGATAAGCGACGATTTCGGCGAGATTTACGCCGCTTTTGCGCAGCTCGCCCGCCACGTCGGAGACGACCTCTTTGGCGCGAACGAAGACGGCCTTTTTGCCTTTTAGCTTTGGCGCGATTTCGTGGGCGAACTCGAGTCCGTGGTGGTTTTGCGCGACGTAGACCCGCTCAAAACCAAAATCCCTAGCCGCCGCCGCGCACGCCTCGCCGATAGCGAAAACCTCTACGTCTGTGGGCTTTACGTCGTTTGCGGCGAGAGCGCAAAGAGCGTTTTTGGAGGTGAAAATCGCCGCGCCAAATTCGGCAAAATCAAGAGTGAAAGTTTCAAATTTGATTTGCGCGAGCGCGAGGTGCGTCACGTCCGCGCCGAGGTTTGTAGGGATAGTGTTCGAGCATAGATAAATCATTTTAGCCTTTCAAATTTGAATTACGCGCAAACGAGCCGCTAAAATCCCAAATCCTCGTCGATTAAGACAACTTCGTATTCGCAACCCTTCGGCGCTTCCCAAAACACCGCGAGTCCTTTGCAAATGCGCTCTTTGCTTTGACAATCAAAACAGCGCAACTCGCTCGCTTTCGCACACGGCGTGTCGCGACCTAGACGACGCGCGTTTAGCGGCGCGGCGACGTTGCGAGCGCGGTACAAGGCGGCTTCTAGCGTGGGAGCGATTTTGTTGCGGCCTAGCGCAAAAATCACGCGCTCGTGCCCGTAAAACGTCTCGCTCACGCGGTTGCCCTCGCCGTCTATGTTTACGAGTTCTCCGCCTTCGCTAATCGCGTTTAGCGAGGCGATATAGACTTGCGCGCCGCGCGCTTTTAGGCGCGCTTGCGTTTTGTCCTCGGCTCTCCAATGCCAAAACACCTCTCCCCTCGCCGCGAGAGCGTCAAAAAGCCCGATTTGTCGCAACGTGACAGAGCCGCCCATGCCAACGCTTTTTTCGCCCACGACTTCGCGGATATATTCGCGAGCCTCCGCGCCGCTAGCGCAAACGCGGACTTTGTAGCCCTTTTTTTCGAGATTTTGTTTGATTTGAGAAAAGTCCATAATTTACCTTTTAATATTCAAATTTGAAAGCGCGAGTTGATTCAAATTTGAATATTAAAAACTAAGGCGAAGTATTTTTGAGATATTTCGCGCGTCGCGAAGCGAAAATCGAACAAGATTTTCGCAAGTCCCGCGCGAAAGAGCCGAAAAGACGAGCCGCTATTCCCACTCGATAGTTGCGGGCGGCTTGCTCGAGATGTCATACACTACGCGGTTAATTCCCTCGACCTCGTTGATAATGCGCTTCGAGCAGTTTTCGAGCAGGTCGTATGGGAGGCGCGAGAAGCTCGCGGTCATGCCGTCGCTAGCGTCCACCACTCGGATACATACGGCGTTTTCGTAGGTGCGGTTATCGCCCATGACGCCCACGCTTCTCACGTTTAGAAGCACGCAGAAGGCCTGCCATGTTTTGTCATACCAGCCGCTGGATTTGAGCTCTTCGCGAAGTATCACGTCCGCGGCGCGAAGGAGTTCTAGACTTCTAGGCTCGACCTCGCCCATTATACGGATAGCAAGACCGGGCCCCGGGAATGGATGGCGGAAGACGACGTCGCGGCTAAGACCTAGTTCAAGTCCTAGCTTGCGAACTTCGTCTTTGAAGATTTCGCGGAGCGGCTCGATGAGTTCAAATTTCATCCAGTCGGGTAATCCACCCACGTTGTGGTGAGACTTGATTGTCTTGCTAGCGCCGCCCACGCTGCTTTCGATGACGTCGGTGTAGAGCGTGCCTTGGGCGAGATATTTGACGTTTTCGTGTTTTTTGGCTTCTTCGTCGAAGACCTCGATGAAGGTCTCGCCGATGATTTTGCGTTTTTTCTCAGGGTCCGTGACGCCTTTTAGACGGCTTAGGAATTTTTCGCTAGCGTCGATAGCTATCAAATCCACGCCAAGTTTGATACGGAAAAGCTCGATTACTTGCTTAGCCTCGTTCGTGCGAAGAAGTCCGTTATCGACAAAAACGACGATGAGATTTTTTGGCACGGCGTGAGCGAGCAAGGCCGCCGTAACGGAGCTATCCACGCCGCCGCTCACCGCGCAAAGCACTTTATCGTCGCCCACTTTTTCGCGGATTTTTGCGATTTGGTCTTTGGCGAAGCTTCCCATATTCCACGTGCTAGAAAGTCCGCAAATTTTGGAGAAGTTTTTGAGTATGGTCGTGCCAAACTCGCTGTGGACGACCTCGGGGTGAAATTGCATGGCGTAGATTTTGCGCGTATCGTCGCCAAACACGCAGTATTCGCTGCTCTCGCTAGTAGCTAACGTGGTAAAGCCCGTCGGCAAGCTCTCGACCTTGTCCGCGTGGCTCATCCACACGGTAGAGCCGTCCTTGACGCCCTCAAATAGCGGGTGTTTTTGAGCGATTTTGAGCGCGGCTTTGCCGTATTCTTTTTTAGCCGCCGGGACGACCGAAGCGCCGCAACGATGGGCGATTAGCTGCATACCGTAGCAAATGCCAAGCACCGGCACGCCGAGGCTAAACACGCCCTCGTCGCAAAAATACGCGTCCTTGGCGTAGACGCTCGCCGGACCGCCGCTTAGGATGATGCCGCGCGGGTTTTTGGCTTTGATTTTTTCTATGCTCGCGTTAAACGGAATGAGCTCCGTGTATACGCCCTCTTCACGTAGTCTGCGCGCGATGAGCTGCGTGTATTGGGAGCCGAAATCCAGCACCAAAATATCTGCGTTTTCCATTGTTTTGCCTTAAATTTGAATTGAACGATGAAATTGTAGCGAATTTTGGATTAAATTCAAATTTGAAACAATAAATTCAGTCCGCGCAAGTCGAACAAATCACGCGAAGCGCGGGGTTTCGGGGCGGCGAGCCCCGAGCGCAAAGAGAAGCTTTGCTCATCTGCGCAATTCAAATTTGAACCACTCGCGCCGCTTTATCTTAAATTTATTCATTTTTGGGTATAATCGCGCTCTATTTTCAAATTTTAAAGGATTTAGCATGCCAAAAATGAAGTCAATTCGCGGCGCGTCTAAACGCTTTAAAGTCGGTAAAAACAAGATTAAGAGAGGTTCTGCTTTCCGCAGTCACATCCTTACTAAAAAACCGACCGAGCGCAAAAGAGAGCTTCGCGGTCCGCACTACGTCGACAGCACGAACGTAAAAGCGGTCAAAAAAATGCTTTGCAAATAAGTTTTTGACGAGTAGTCATTCAAACCCCCTAATTCAAATTTGAATCTAGGGAAAGTCCCGCTAGGGCGCCAAATTTGAAAGGAAAATTATGGCAAGAGTTAAAACCGGCGTCGTTCGCCACGCACGCCACAAAAAAGTCCTCAAACTAGCACGCGGCTTTTTCAGCGCGCGCCACAGACATTTCAGAAAAGCAAAAGAACAACTAGAACGCAGTCTAGTCTATGCTTTCCGCGATCGCAAAGCGAAAAAACGCGACTTCCGCAAACTATGGATTATCAGAATCAACGCGGCTTGCAGACTAAACGACATCAGCTATTCTAAGTTTATGAACGGACTCAAAAAAGCAAACATCGCGCTTGACAGAAAAGTTTTGGCAAACCTCGCAATGAACGACGCGGACGCTTTCGCGAAAGTCGTCGAGGCGGCTAAAAAGGCTCTTTAAGAGGTTTTGCGCTTTGCAAATCGACCTCGAAAGAGTAAGAATCGAAGAGGGTTGGAAACAAGCCTTAAAAGGCGAGTTTCTCGACCCTTATTTTGTTACGATTAAATCAAATTTGATTTCCGCGCTGAAAGCCGGCACGGTCTATCCTCCAAACAATCTCATTTTTAACGCTTTTAATCTCACACCATTCGACTCTGTCAAAGCCGTAATCCTCGGTCAAGACCCATATCACGGCGCGGGACAGGCGATGGGGCTGTCGTTTTCTGTCCCTAATGGTGTGCGCGTGCCGCCGAGCCTTGTTAATATCTACAAAGAAATCAAATTTGATTTAGGCATAGACGAGCCAAATAACGGCGACCTTACTTACTGGGCGAAGCAAGGCGTGCTACTGCTAAACGCCACCCTCAGCGTCGCGGCGGGTCAGCCCAACTCCCACAAAGACTTTGGCTGGCAACGTTTCACGGACGCCGCCATTCGCGCTCTAAGCGAGCGAAAATCGGGCGTGGTGTTTATGCTCTGGGGCAATCCGGCTAAAGCCAAAGCCCCACTCATAGACTCTAGCCGCCACCTCGTCCTCACGGCGGCTCACCCTAGCCCGCTCGCGCGCGGAGCGTTTTTTGGGTGCAGGCACTTTTCAAAATGCAACGAATACTTAATCGCCCAAGGCGCGACGCCGATAGATTGGGATTTAAATCACGCCAAAACCGCGCTTTAATTCAAATTTGAAAAGCGCCACGACAAAAACCGCGCTCAGACTCGCAACAATTTAGCTCATTTAGCGATCGTTAATTGTTTATTTTCTGGCAATGCACTAAGAAATATCATTTTCCTTAAAATTCTTCACTTGGTCCATAACCCTTTTAAACACATCTTTTGAATAAGTAGGCGGATATCCATTCTTAATTAAACAAATCTTAACATCCTGTTCCAATCGAGCACGAACATTACTATTATTCAACCAGTCCGCATAAGAGGATTTTTCATCAATAAGAGCTTTTACTTTTATAGCCAGGTCTTTGCATTTCTCATTGATAATAACTCCATTAACTTCTTTATCTTCACCATAAACAAAATTATGTTGGTCTCGCATAGCAATCAAAATGTCATAGAAAGCCTTTTCCTCAAAAGTTAATCCCATTTTCCTGAAACTTTCTCTGCTTTCATTCATCTTCTTAAGAATTTCCAATGCCTGAGCTGTTGCATTTTTAATAAGCCGGTCTGTAGTAGCATTACCAATTGCTCCAGCTTCTGCAGTACTTACAAGTTTTCTTCTTTCATGGTATTCTTCAATAGTTTTTTCAAGCATTTCCTGGAATGTCTTCGCAGCAATGCCGTTTGTTTTTCCATATTCTTTAATCTGCTTTTTAAGCATCTTAATCAAAAGTTCAAGCTTTGTTGCAGGAAGTTTTATATCAGCAAGTCTGTCAAAATATTCAGGAGTAAAAAGTTCTTCTTCAACACCAGTCTCAAAAACATTCTCAACCTTGTTGTATTTCAATGCTTCTTCAACCATTTTTGAAACTTGTTTATTCATAGTATCTGTATCTGGTGCATCTGTGCCACTCATCTTGCGAACAAATCCAGCAATAGCCATAAAACACTGTGCAAGTGCTGATTCTTCTTCGCTAAGATTTCCAGACGGCTGTGCAATATCATAAGAAGCTCTAAGTCTTTTTACAGCTTGCAAGAAGTATGTCTTAAAAGTAACAGCGTTCTTTCCGCCTTTTCCAGTTTTTAAAATCTGTGCAGAAGTAAACACATATTCCGTAGCTTTTGCCAAAAGTCTATATCTGTCGTATGGATCAGCATTAGGGTTCAAGAATGGTGTAATATCGTAGTTCACAAACAAATCTTTCAATATTCCAACTGTCTGCCAGGTGTGATATATTTCTGCAGCTTTTTCAATCTGTTCCGGAATAAGTCGAACTTTCTTTTTGTTTTCATTCTTAACAGCGTTTTCAGTCCACTGTCTTAAGTCCATAAACAAAATTTCATGTTCACGTTTTCTAAGTTTTCTATTGTGATATTCTCCGCCTTTCTTATTCTGATTCAAAATCCAGAGCGTTACAGAAATATCAGTTGTAATAAAAAGCTCACGAGGAAGAACTACTATAGCCTCAACCTTATCATTTTGAATAAGCTTTTTTCTTATTTCCAAAGTATCACTGTCATTCAAAGCACCGTTTGCAAGAAGGAACCCAGCAACACCATTAGCCTTATCAAGATGATAAAGCATGTGCAAAATCCATGCATAGTTTGCATTGCTTTCTGGTGGTGTAACATAATCAGCCCAGCGGGCATCGTTCTTCAAAATGTAATTAAAATACAATCCCTTGTGCTGGTCATTAAGGAATGAAGAATCTGCAATATCACCAAGGTTGTGGCTTATTCCTCTAAGTGCAAGATTCATTTTTGCAAGACGATATGTAGCAGGTTATTTTTCCTGACCGTAAACCTGAACTCTTGTAATATCTCCTTGCTCAGCTTTTACAAGTTCTGCAGACTGGATAAACATACCACCAGAACCACAGGCTGGATTTATAAAGACGCTGTCTTTGATACAAACAGAAAAAGCCTTCTCCGGCACATAAGTGCTGAAAAAGGCTTGAAATAAAGGGCTTTCGAG
>ONQI01000104.1 GCA_900319915.1 uncultured Campylobacter sp. | reverse complement strand
TTTTCGCGAAGCATGTCGGCGGTGAGATCAAGCGGGAAACCATAAGTGTCGTAAAGTTTGAACGCCACTTCGCCGCTAAATACGTCTTTGGTGTTTTTTAGCTCGGCGTTAAATAGCTCAAGTCCCGCCGCGATGGTAGCCAGAAATCTCTCTTCTTCCATTTTGACAAGTTCTTTGACGTAGTCTTGTTTATCGCGAAGATAGCCGTAGTGACCGCCCATGAGCTCGACTACTTTGTCTACGAGGCGATACATGAAAGGCTCTTTAATTCCTAGCAAATATCCGT
Source organism: uncultured Campylobacter sp. (assembly GCA_900319915.1). Taxonomy (GTDB): domain Bacteria; phylum Campylobacterota; class Campylobacteria; order Campylobacterales; family Campylobacteraceae; genus Campylobacter. Next base: position 2,504 of record ONQI01000104.1, on the reverse strand, counting down.
GACGAACGGCGCGGCGCAAAATGCGGCGAAGCACGTAACCGCGGCCTTCTTTGTCAAAGTTCACTCCTTGAGCAAGCAAGAATGTAACCGAGCGGATGTGATCTGCGATGACGCGATAACTTGCGCCCTTTTCATATACATACGCTTTGCCGCAGAGCTTCGCGACTTCCTCGATAAGCGGCATAAAAATGCTCGTATCGTAGTTGCTAAACTTACCCTCTTTGATGGCCGTAACGCGCTCAAGCCCCATTCCCGTGTCGATTGAAGGCTTAGGTAGCGGAGTCATTGTGCCGTCTGCGGCGCGCTCGAATTGCATAAACACGAGGTTCCAAATTTCAAGGAACCTATCGCCGTCGCCACCCATATAGTCCTCAGGACCATGAAAATGTTCCTCGCCTTGGTCGTAAAAAATCTCGCTACAAGGTCCGCAAGGTCCGGTGTCGCCCATCGCCCAGAAGTTGTCATGATCGCCAAAGCGGTAAATGCGCGCGGGATCGATATGCTCGCTCCAGTATCCAAACGCCTCGTCGTCTTTTTCGTGAACAGTCACGTAAAGGCGATCTTTTGGGAGTTTGAGCACCTCCGTGACGAACTCCCACGCGTAGCCTATGACTTCTTTTTTGAAATACGCGCCAAAGCTAAAATTGCCAAGCATCTCGAAAAAAGTATGATGGCGCGCGGTGTAGCCGACGTTGTCAAGGTCGTTGTGCTTGCCGCCCGCGCGGATGCAGGTTTGGCAACTAGTGCGAATCGGCGGTGTGGGACGCGGCACGTCGCCCGTGAAAATGCTTTTAAACGGCACCATTCCGGCATTTGTAAATAATAGGCTCGCGTCGTCTGGAACAAGCGGCGCGCTAGGAATGATTTCGTGGCCTTTCGCGGCGAAAAAGTCCAAATACTCTTTTCTGATGTCCATATCAAAATCCTAAAATAAAATAGCGAGGATTTTAGCACAATTACTTTAAAAATAGCGTAAATTTTTGCTCGCGTAATTCAAATTTCAGCCATATTTAAGTAAAATGTGAAGTTAATTCAAATTTGAAAGAGGTTTTTGTGGATTTTTCCGAAATTGCTTATTTGGTTTACGGCGGCGCGGCGGCGATTTTGACGTTGAGTGCGGGTTGCATATTTTTGGGACTTAGACTCAAATTTGAAAAAGCGACTCGCGCAGATTTGCAATTCAAATTTGAAAGCGAACACGATTCAAATTTGAAACTCTCCGCCCAAAATCTCGAGCTCGAAAAATCCCTCGCCGTCTCAGACGCTCGTATCGAAGAGCAAAAGCGCTTAAACGCGCGCCAAAACGAACTTTATAGTTCAAATTTGAATAAGTTAGAAGCCGAACGCGTACAAAAGACCGCGGAGCTCAAAAACGAGTTTTTGGCGGCTCTCGAGCTTGTTAAAGCTCAGCTTTTAAACCTAAACGCCGCGCAAATCAAGCAAAACTCCTCTGAACTCGTTCAAAGCGTGCTCGCCACACAAATCAAGCCCCTTAAAGAAGAAATCGAAAAATATCAAAAAGAAAACCGCGATTTAAACGTCATTTTCCGCGAAAATTTTGAAAATCTCAAAAAAGAAAGCGCAAATATCATGAACGAAGCGGGTCGCCTCACCGCCGCGCTAAAAGGCAACAAAAAGCTAGTCGGCAACTGGGGCGAAATGCAACTTTACGCGGTACTAGAAGCTAGCGGGCTAGTAGAGGGCGAAAACTACGCGCGCCAAGTGCCTTACAAGGACAAAGAGGGCGCGCAAAAGTTCCTTGACGCGGCCGTGGATTTTGGCGATGGACGCAAGGTCGTAATCGACGCTAAATGCTCGCTAGTGCATTATTTGGATTACTCGGGCGCAAGCGATCCGCAAAGTGAAAAAGAAGCCGCCAAACTCCTCGCCGCCGACCTCAAAAACCACGTGGACAACCTCGCGAGCAAGGATTACAAAAGCTACACCGCAAACACTTACGAATATGTTTTTATGTTTATTCCAAACGAAAATATGCTCTTTGCCGCGCTATCGGCAGACAAAAATCTCTACCAATACGCCTATGAGCGCGGGATTTTCCTAGCCACGCCGCTAACGCTGCTCATGGCGCTCAAAACCGTCTATATTTGCTGGCAAAACCTAAAAAGCGACGCGAACGTGCTCAAAATCACCGACGCTGCGGGCGCGCTTTATGACAAAATGGCGGCGTTCCTCGAAGATTTCGCAAAAATCGAAAACAGCCTTAGCGCGCTCTCAAACCACGTCGCAAACGCCAAAACCAAGCTAAACGCGGGAACGGGTAACATCATCAAGCGCGTCGAAGACGTGCGAGCCCTCGGCGCGAAAACCAAGAAAAAAATCACGATGGAATATGACAAAGAAGAATAATTCAAATTTGAATTGCGGGTTAAATTAGAACCCGCCCCGCCCTATTTCAAATTTGAAACTTTGCTTAGAATAAATTTCGCGAACTCGTCGCTATCGTCCGGGGCGCGGACGACTTCGTAATACTCAAAACCAAGTTT
>ONQI01000017.1 GCA_900319915.1 uncultured Campylobacter sp. | reverse complement strand
ATAAACTGCTTTTTTGTCATTGCCGCGTCGAGCTCTTTGTCCGAGCCTTTTTGATATGCGCCGATGCGGATTAGTACTTCGTTTTCTTTGAGCATAGAATAGTAGCGCTTAAATCTCGCGGCGGCGGCCCTGTGCTCCTTGCTCACCACGTCGCCCATGACGCGGCTGGCGGAGTTAAGGATATTTATCGGCGGATAAATGCCATAATCCGTGAGCTCGCGGCTAAGCACGATATGTCCGTCTAGGATAGAGCGGCTTTGATCGGCGATAGGATCGCTCATATCGTCCCCCTCGACCAGCACGGTAAAAAACGCCGTTATCGAGCCCTTGCCTTGCTCCTTGCCCGCGCGCTCCATGAGTTGAGGAAGTAGCGTGAGCACGCTTGGCGGATAGCCTTTGGACGTGGGCGGCTCGCCTAGGGCTAGCCCGATTTCGCGCTGCGCCATAGCAAACCGCGTCACGCTATCCATGATAAAGAGCACATCTAGACCTTTGGCTTTGAAATACTCCGCCACGCTCATCGCGCAAAACGCGCCATATTTTCGCATCAGCGGGCTATCGTCGCTAGTTGCGACTATCATCACCGTATCGGCAAGATCGCCGCCTAGATTTTTTTCGATGAACTCGGGCACTTCGCGGCCGCGCTCGCCTATGAGAGCCACGACTTTTACGGGCGCAACTGAGTTTTTGACTATCATGCCCATAAGGGTGGATTTACCTACGCCCGAGCCTGCAAAAATACCTAGTTTTTGACCTTTGCCACAAGTTAGAAGCCCGTCGATTGCCTTGATACCTACGGGGAAGGGCTCGTTGATAAGACCGCGCTTCATCGCGTCGATCGGCGCGTGCATAATGGGCGCGTATTCGCTACTTTCGATAGGTCCCTTGCCGTCTTTTGGATTCATAAAGGGATCGACCACGCGCCCTAACAGAGCGTCGCCTACGGGGATTCCCGCGCCCTTGTCGCTTTGATAGACTTTATCGCCTATCTTGAAGCCCTCGACGAAGCCAAAGGGGCTCACGCTTGCTCCTCCCGAGTAAATTTGAGTAACCATGCCAAGCTCGTTTTTACCTTCGTCGCTCGTGATACGCACCACGTCGCCTATGCTGGGTCTTAGCCCGGTGATTTCCATAGTGTTGCCCGAAATCTTGGTAATGACGCCAAACACGCTCGCGAGGTTTATTTTGTTCGCGCCAAGCTTGTATCTAAGGTCGTTTAAGCTCAAAATTTAACCGATTTTGGAGCGTTAATGAGGTCGAAAAACTCTTTCCTCGTCTCCGCGTTTTTGATAAATATCCCGCGCAAAGCCGAAGTGGTCGTCACGGAATTGATTTTTTCTACGCCGCGCATTTCCATGCACATGTGGCGAGCCTCGACCACCACGCCTACGCCGCGCGGGCTGATGACGTCTTGAAGAGCTTGAGCGATTTGCTCGGTGAGCTGCTCTTGAATTTGGAGGCGGCGAGCGAAGATATTTACCATTCTAGGGATTTTGCTAAGCCCCACGACCTTACCGTTTGGGATATACGCCACGTGCGCCCTACCGATAATCGGAAGCAAATGGTGTTCGCAAAGGCTATAAAACTCGATATCTTTTATGAGCACCATTTCGTTGTTGCTGCTATCAAACAGCGCGTCTCCTAGCACGTCGCGCGGGTCTTGAGAATATCCCTCCGTGACAAACTCGTAAGCCTTCGCCACGCGTTTTGGGGTGCTAATTAGCCCCTGGCGATTCGGATCTTCGCCCATGATTTCCAGCATGGTTCGCACGCAGTTTTCAAACTCTTCTCGCCTGCTCTCGTCAAACATTTATGTTCCTCACTAATTTTTCCGCAATTCTATAACATTTTGACTTTTAATTTGCTAATTTAGGCGTAAATAAGTAAAAATTTGGTATATTACGCGCAAAATTTTTATTATCTTAAAAGGAAAAAGATGAAAGTAAAAGCATCAAATTTGAACTCAGCAAACGCTAAAGCGACCGTAAGCGCAGAAGCGGGCGAACTAAAAGCCAAAGCGGAGGCTATCGCTAAAAGAGCCGCTAAAAATATGAAAATACCGGGATTTCGCCCAGGTCACGTACCTATGGCGGAAGTTATGAAAAGATACGGCGAGGGCATAGAGAACGACGCTAGAAACGAAGTTTTGGGCGACGCTTTGAAAGAAGCGTTAAAAGAGCTCAAAAAAGAAGCCAAAGACCTCATCGGCGAACCTATGATTTCCAAATTTGAAGCCAAAAACGGCGGTTTTGAAGCAGAAATGGAGATTTCTTTGCGTCCAAGCGTAAAAGTAGACGGATATGAAGAAGTTATCCCTAAATTTAGCACTCCTCGCGTGCTCAAAAAAGAAATCGACGATAGAATTAACGAATTCCTAAAAATGATTTCACCGGTTGAAAAAGTAGACAAAAAAGCCCTTGAAAACGGCGATTTTGCCAAATTTGATTTTGAAGGTTTCCTAGACGGCGTTCCATTCGAAGGCGGCAAAGCTGAAAACTACGTGCTAGAAATCGGTTCGGGTCAATTTATCCCGGGATTTGAAGAAGGCATGGTAGGTCTAAAAGTAGGCGAAGAAAAAGAAATCAACGTTACTTTCCCTGAAAATTATGGCGCGGCTAACCTTGCGGGCAAACCGGTAGTGTTTAAAGTGAAACTTCACGAAATTCAAGGTCGCAAAGCAGCCGAGCTAAACGACGAAACGCTCAAAAAACTTATGCCAAACGAGAAAGAACCAAGCGCGGAAAAACTCCAAGCCAACATCAAAGAGCAAATCAAAAACGAGAAATTTGCAAAACTCGTAAACGAAGAACTCAAAGGCAAATTTGCAGACGCCGCGGTAGACAAATTTGAATTTGACCTACCAAAAAGCATCGTAGATCAAGAAATCGATATGAGATTTAGGAACAACTGGGGCACTTTCAGCGAAGAAGAACGAAAGAAATTTAGCGAAAGCAAAGAAGCCGTCGACGCCGAGCGCGAAAAATATCGCAAAGATGCGGAGCGTAGCGTTAAGCTAACTTTCATCATCGACGAGCTTGCGCGCATCAAAAACATCACCGTCAGCGACCAAGAGCTTGTCCAAGCGATTTATTTCGAAGCGTACCGCGCCGGCATCGACCCTAAAAAACACCTAGAAGATTACAAGAACCAAGGCATGCTTCCTGCTATCAAAATGGCGTTAATTGAGGAAAAACTATTTAACGATATGTTTAAACTCAACGACAAAGAAGATAAAAAAGCCGCAAAAGAAGGCGAATAATGAGCGAATACTATATTCCCTACGTAGTCGAGCGCACAAGCAAAGGCGAGAGAAGCTATGATATTTACTCTCGTCTGCTCAAAGACCGCATCATCATGCTTAGCGGCGAGATAAACGATCCCGTCGCGAGCGCGATTGTAGCGCAAATGCTCTTTTTGGAAGCCGAAGACCCCGATAAAGACATTTATTTGTATATCAACAGTCCCGGCGGCGTGATTACGAGCGGATTTAGTATTTATGATACGATGAATTATATCAAACCCGACGTGGCGACTATCTGCATAGGTCAAGCCGCGTCTATGGGCGCGTTTTTGCTTAGTTGCGGCGCGAAGGGCAAACGCTACGCTCTGCCAAACTCGCGAATTATGATCCATCAACCTCTAGGCGGCGCGCAAGGTCAGGCTACGGAGATAGAAATACAAGCCAAAGAGATTTTGCGCCTAAAAGAAGTGCTAAATAACATTTTGGCAAAAAATACGGGTCAAAAACTCGCCAAAATCACCAAAGACACAGATAGAGATTTTTTTATGAGCGCTACTGAGGCCGTAGAATACGGTCTCATTGATCAAGTCTTAGAAAAAAGTTTTAAGTAGGACAAAATGGCGGAGGATAGCGTAGAAAAACGAGGCATTAGCGAAAGCGACGCTTTGATAGAAGACGTCGCCACTCTAGCTTCTAAAACCTTGGAACGTATGAAAGAAGAAAAAGTCCAAGCTATACCAGAAAACTACGCTATTTATTTTGCTAAATGTTTACTTAACGAAGATGCCGAACTACAAGATAGAATATCAGACATAAAAGTTCCTCAAAGCGCCTCAATTCCAGCTAAAAAACAAGCGCTTCTAGAAAAAGAAGTTCGCGCGGGCTTTGGCGGCATAAAAAACATGCTCCAGATAATCACCCTCGTCTATAAAAACCTCGTCGTAATGGACAGAATGGTAAATAAACATCTCGACGAAGCGGACAAGAGCGCGAATGTTTTTGAAGTGCAAAACTGCATAAGTTCATTCAAATCCGATCTCACCAAGCTCGGCGAGCTAATGGGACGCCACATCGCCGCGCTCAAAACCAATTACGACAAAGTCGGCAAGACCTTCAAAAGCATTTCCGAGCAAAGTATTTACGAGTCTAAATATGGCGTTTTTAATAAAAAATATCTTCTTACGGTATTAGAGGATGAAATCGGCAACGTCGCCAAATACGGTTATCAAACCTCCGTTATGCTCGTTCGCCCTATGCACTCTGCGATGGAAAACATTGCCAGCGTTAAAGATCGCCAAGAAATTTTCACGGCTCTCGCGACTGCGCTTTCACGCACTTGCCGTCGCTCCGATTTTGTAGCGTATTTTGGGCGAGAATGTCTTGCCGTACTCATGCTTCACACGAGCTACGAAAATGCTTGCAAAGCCGTCTCTCGCATCGCCGCCGAGCTTTATAAACTCAAATTTGAAAACTACCCGGAATTTGAGCTAAAATTAGAGTTTGCCGTAGAACAGCTAGAAAATGACAAAAGCGCGGAAGAGACGCTTTCACACGCTCTGGATAACTTCGGAGAGGTCACCAAAGACGGCAAGAACCACATAAACGAAGCCTCTCCGTGGCCTAGCGCGAAAGACGATGAAAAAGGCGCGGACGCGAAGGAGGGAGGCGAGGACGTCGGAGCCGATATGAGCACCGACATCGGCGACCTTGGCACGGGCGTGGGCGCGGCGCAAGAAAATTAGGCGCATTCAAATTTGAAAAAGGCAATTCATGGTTTATGAGATTCTTACTTACCCAAACAAAAAACTTTTCGAGCGAAGCCGCGAAATCACGGAGTTTGACGCAGAGCTCGGGAAGTTTCTTGACGATATGTACGACACCATGATAGCCGGCAACGGCATAGGGCTAGCGGCTATTCAAGTAGGCAAACCCGTTCGCGCCGTCGTCATCAATCTCGTAAACGAAGAAAAAATCCAAGACAAAGCCGACTTGCTCGAGCTCATAAACCCTCGCTTCTTAGAAAAACGCGGCGAAATCATCTACCAAGAAGGTTGTCTCAGCGTGCCGGGATACTACGAGGACGTCAAGCGCGCCGAATATGTCAAACTCGAATACCAAGACCGCCGCGGCGAGAAGCACGTCATCGAAGCGGACGAACTGCTCGCGGTCGCCATTCAGCACGAGTGCGACCACCTCGACGGTCATCTTTTCATCGAGCGAATAGGCTTTACCAAACGCAAAAAATTCGACAAAGAATACAAACGCAAACAAAAAGACGGCGGTTTTAAAAGCGCGACCACCGGTAATTCAAATTTGAAAGACGAAAGCAAAGATAGTTCAAATTTGAAAGCGAACAACGAGCGGATTAAAAATTCAGCCCACGAAGATAGGCTTCGCTCGTCTACGAAATCAAAATGAAATCTCTCAAAAGCGCGGCCCTGGGCGATAAACTCTACCCCGTTACCATAGAAAGCAAATTCAACCGCCGCCTTCCAAAAATCGAAATCGTGGGTCTCGCTAGCGCGACCATCAAAGAATCCGCCGCCCGCGTCAAATCCGCTATAGAAAGCCTCGGAGATTTTCCTTTCCCGCCCTTAGAAATCGTCATAAACCTCAGCCCCAGCGACGTCAAAAAAGACGGCTCGCACTTCGATCTCGCCATCGCGCTACTGATTTTACTCCAAAAAGAGGGCTTCAACGAAGATTTTTTCGTCTTTGGCGAGCTAGGACTTGACGGGCGCGTGAAAAGTAGCGCGGAGCTATTTTCGATTTTGCTTTTTTTATCCGCCAAGGTCGGCGCGGCGAAGGTTCTAGTACCCTCAGATATCGCGCAAAAAGCCGCGATGATACCAAATTTGAGCGTCTTCGCGGTTTCAAATTTGAATGAGGCGCGCAGATTTTTCACCGACCCAGAATTTGCCGCAAGTTGCGCCGTCGCGGGCTCGCATCCGCTTTTTGAAAATATGATAGAAATTGCGGGGCGCAAGTTTGTTTCAAATTTGAATTACGAGCTCGATTTTTCCGACGTCAAAGGTCAAGAACGCGCCAAACGCGCCTGCCTTATCGCCGCTTGCGGATTTCATAATATTTTGTTCGAGGGAAGCCCGGGATGTGGCAAATCAATGTGTTCCAAACGCCTTCGTTACGTGCTTCCGCCCCAATCGGTGGACGAGGTCTTGCTAGCTTGCGCCTATAACTCGCTAAATGGCGGCGAGGTCGATTTTAGCGCACTCAGAGCTTTTCGCAGCCCGCACCACACGAGCACGAGAAGCTCGATTTTTGGCGGCGGAAGTAGCGCGGCCAAAATCGGAGAAGTCGCTTTGGCTAACGGCGGGGTGCTGTTTTTCGACGAGTTACCGCACTTTGGCAAGCAGATTTTAGAAAGCATGCGCGAACCTTTGGAGGATAATCGCATCAATATTTCGCGCGTCAATTCCAAAGTGAGCTACGAGACTAAGTTTTTGTTTGCGGGCGCGATGAATCCCTGCCCCTGCGGCAACGCATTTTCGCCGGGCGGCTCTTGTCGCTGCACTCCGCGCGAGGTGGAGCGATATAAAAGCGCGGTGAGTCACGCGCTACTCGATCGCATCGATCTTTACGTAGCGATGAGTGAGACGAACGCAAACGACGCGCCTAGTATCACGAGCGCGCAAATGCACGAAATGGTAACGAGGGGCTTTGAAGCGCAAATCCGCCGCGGTCAGAGCGAGCTAAACGGCAAAATGAGCGAGGCGGATATAGCGCGCTTTTGCATTTTAGACGAAGACGCGAAAGTCGCGCTAGATAGGGGCGTGGCGAGTTATTCGCTTTCACAGCGCGGTATCAATAAAACCCTCAAAGTCGCTCGCACCATAGCCGATCTCGCGGGCTCGCAAATCATCATTAAGCCCCATATAATCGAGGCTTTGAGTTTTAGGATGAGAAGTGAAAAAGCTATTTAAAAGCACGGCAAAATTTGACGCGAGAGCCGTAGAAATGGGCATTGGCGAGTTGGTCTTGCAAGAAAACGCCGCTAGAGCGGTGGCGGATTTGATTCGAGAAAAAATCGCGCCGGGTGGCGAAGTGATCGCGCTTTGCGGCGGTGGAAACAACGGCGCGGACGCACTCGCGGCGGTTCGTATGCTCGCGGGAGATTTTGAGTGCAAAGCGATTTTGACGCGCGAACTTGCCGAGGGCTCGAACGCCGCCAAACAAGCGCAAATCGCTAAAAAAACAGGCGTGAAAATTATTTCAAATTTGAATTATAATTCAAATTTGAAATAATTTTCACGCCTGTTT
>ONQI01000018.1 GCA_900319915.1 uncultured Campylobacter sp. | reverse complement strand
GAATTCATATTCGGAATCGGAAGGCTGCGGCGGTATTAATTGCCTAGACGGAAAAAGCGCCTACATAGAGATAGACGAAAAAAGTTCAAACGCTGCGATCGCAAAGCATATTTTGGATTTAGAATACATATTAAACGTGGAAAAAGCCAAAATAAGCGAGCCGGCAAATGCAGATACATCTGAGAGTTTTACCGTGACTTTTGGCTCGGGTTCGCCTTCAAACGACGCTCTAATGATAAAAGTGAAATCAAATTTGAAAAACGGTGAAATTGATGGCGTAAAAGACGGCGTAGTCTTGAAAGCATATAGTTTTAACATAGGCAGGGCATACTAATGAAAAGAGCCTTTACTATGCTAGAACTAGTCTTGGTCATCGTTATTTTAGCTATAGTTGCTTCAATAGGTTCGGAGATTTTCGCCAAGACCTATGATAATTACGTTAAAACTCGAAGCGTGCAAAATTTGCAAATCCAAAGTCAAATCGCTATCGAGCAAATTGCCAAACGACTTTCATATCGCATTGACTATACTTTAGGTGCATACGAAGGCGACGTCAAGCTTATAGAAAACACATCTAATAAAGGCAATGTGGATTTAATTTGGCACGAGCGAGATTATGAAGCAAATAGGCTCAAATATACTCAAACTCCCGCTTATAGTGGATATGCAAATTGTGATGTCGCCAAGCCGAGGGTGTGTGTTTCTAGTGGTTCAGAATTGGCAAATTACGACGGCAAAGGCTTTATTATGTTTAATACCGACTGGTATCAAGCGGACGACGAGACATTTAAAGAAGCGTTTTATAACAATAAACAGCCAATTTGTATGGGCAAAGCCGATTGCGATGTCAAATTTGAAAATGGTAAAATTACCATTACAAATGGAAATCATAATTCTTTTGATACTTATAGCACATATCAAATTTCAACAAAAATTTACCGTCTAACGGCGGAAAATGAGAAAATTGGCGTCGATAGCAATAAGCTTTACGATTTATATCTTTACAGTTGCGACGTTGGTGATTTTGATTCTTGCAAGACCGGTGCGAAAAACGCTAAGAAATATTTGCTTGCGCGAAACGTTAGCGATTTTCGCTTTCGTACGCTTACTTCGAGCAATAGCGGCGGAACTTATGGCATAATGTTAAAATTATGCGTCGCCGATCCTATTTTTACTTACGACAATAAAGGCGTGGCACATGATTTCGCAGTTTGCAAAACTCAGGTGGTAGAGTGATGAAACGCGGATTTAGTTTGCTTATCGCAATCGCATTTTTAGTGGTCATCGCCATTGTAGGTACGCTTACGATGATGACGGTTGCTACGGGTACGAAAGAGACCAAAAATCTCTATCTTTACGAGCAAGCTCAGCTCTATGCTCGCAGTGCCGTAGAATATGCGATATTAAAAATTCAAGAGCACGATTTCGAAAAAAATTGCCTTAAAAAAATTGATTTCAAATTTGAAGACTTGTTTGAAGGCACGGTTCATATCAAATATATCGGACATGGCTCGAAGATTTCAAACTGTGGTAGCGAAAATTTTATAAGTGACGGTAAAAGCGAGAGCGATAACAAAATTTCCGCCGTCATATTGTATACTCGCGTTTATTCTACGAACGACGGGGAACAAGTCAGTTATAGCAGAGTTACTACTCAAATACCATAAAAAGGAGAAAATATGAATATCGGTATAGTGGGAAAACAATTTGAACTCACAGATTCTATCAAAGGCTACGTTGAGAACGCGCTCGATACGTTAACAAAGTACAACCTTGATATAATTTCGGCTCGCGCGATTATATCGGCAGATGAAAAACAAGGTAAAAAAGGTTTTGACGTAGAGTTTGCCATCAATCTTGCGCGTAAAGACACCATCGTCATCAAACAAAAAGACAAAGACCTCTACGCTGCCATCGATCTCGCGATCGAGCGCGCCGGCAAGGTGCTTCGCCGCGCTCATGACAAGATGACTACGCACAAAAATCTCGATGTGCAAAAAGAAGAAGCCACGCTCGGCAAGTTCGTTACTACCGAGGAGGGTAGCGACGAAATCGTGCCTACCGAACTCGAGCTTTACAAGCCGCTCGAAATCGACGAAGCGCTAGCCCGCCTCAAAGAAAGCGGCGCGCAATTTTACGTGTTCAACGATATGGACGCAAAAATGCGCGTGATTTACAAACGCAACGACGGCAAATACGGTCTTTATTGATTGCTTGCTTTAGGCGAGGACAACGGCGGTCAATGGGCGCTTAATCGGCGCCCCTTCGTGCGCTTGTTTTGGTCGGCGAAAATTTGTTGCTGATTCTTTCGACTCAAATTTGAATTGCTCGTCATTGCGGGCGAGCAAGGCGAGCGTGACAATCTCTTTCAAATTTGAATTTCTATTCCGTTTCGCTTATGATTTTTTCGACTATTGCGGCGATTTTTTCGACCGATTTTATCTCGCATTTTTCGTTCACGCTGTGAGGCGAATAAATATTCGGTCCTATCGAGCAGACTTGCAAATCGCGTTTTTTGGCGCAGAGCACGCCGCATTCGAGCCCCGCGTGAATAGTCGCTATACGCACGCCCGGCACGAATTCTTGCGCTATCTTTTCCACCGTGCGGGCGAACTCGCCAACCTCCGCGCTCCACGGCGCGCTTTGCTCGTCAAAAGAGCTTTTTGCACCCGCGAGCCTCGCTAAAGCGGCGGTTTCAAATTTGAGTCTTTCTAGTCCTTTTTCGCTCATTGCTCGCGCATAAAATTCAATCTCTATCGCGCTTCTAGTTTCTTTTATAACTGAGAGATTTATGCTTTCTTCGGTCATATTTAGCGCGTAATCCCATTTTCTCACACCTTGCGCGAACGCCGCCAAAAATCCCAAAATCCGTTTCGAGCCTTTTAAAACTTTCACTTTTTTCACGCCCAAATCTCGCGCCCAAATCCCATCAAATCCCGCCGCCGCGTCGCTTAAATCGCTTTTGCAAAGCACGGTTGCACGAGCCGCGACAGGGATAGAGTTACTTCGCTCGCCGCCGCTAATAGAGATAATTTTGCATCTCCGCGCCGCGAGAAATTCGGCTAAAATTTTTATCGCGTTTGGAATATTTTTGTGGATTTCTATGCCACTGTGTCCGCCCGGAAGTCCCGAAACGCAAACCTCGAAAACGCGTCCTTTTTCAAATTTGAATTGTTTTTCAAATTTGACCCGCACGCCCGCGCCTCCCGCGCAACCTACGATGATTTCGTTCTCGCTTTCGCTATCGAGATTTAGGAGGTTTGGAGCGACGATTTCACCTCTAAACGCTTCGGCGCCTAGCATGCCGATTTCCTCGTCGTTCGTCCACAAGACCTCGATATTTCTGTGCCTAGTAAGCATTTCCATACATATCGCCACGCCTATGCCGTCGTCCGCGCCTAGCGAGCTGTTTTTGGCGTGCAAAAACTCACCTTCGCGCGCTATCTCCACGCGAGGCGCGTCGCCTACGCAAACCATGTCGTAGTGGGCTTGCAAACACACCTTGGGCTCGCCTTTTAGGGCGTGAATATTGCCCGCGCTATCGACTTTGACCTCGCAACCGCGTTCTCTGGCAAAATCCGCCAAGAAATCCCTCAGCTTCGCCGTTTCGCCGCTACAATGCGGAATCGTCGCAATTTTGTCAAAATATTCAAAAGTCTGCATTTTTCGCCCCTTTTTTTCAAATTTTAACCCAAATTATAGCATTTTCGTGCTAAAATCGCGCCATGAAAACGCTTTTTTTGGTGATTTTGGCGACGATGTTGAGCGGTTGTATTTATTTCAACGAACGCGGCGTGAGTGCGCGCTATTACAACGACTGCAAGGAATACTACGACGCGGCGGGCGTTTATCACAAAAAATGCGATGAAAACATAATAGATTATCCAGATGCAAACACCTTTAAAAAACTCGCTCCAAAAAAGCAAGAACCAGCTCCAAAGCCTTCCAGAGATCAGTGGTAAGCTGACTCTTGGCGACGCGGTCGAGGTCAAATTTGATTCAAATTTGAGCGATGCGGACGCGGTGGCGATTTTGGACGTCGCAAAATCGCTCAAACCGTGGCGCAAAGGACCTTTTAAGCTAGGCGGGCTCTTTATCGATAGCGAGTGGCGCAGCAATATCAAATTTGATATCCTCGCCCCGCACCTAGACCTAAAAGGCAAGCTTGTCGCGGACGTGGGCTGCAACAACGGCTATTATATGTTTCGCATGCTTTCCTATGCTCCGCGCGGCGTGGTGGGTTTCGACCCTAGCGAGCGTTGCAAGACGCAGTTTGATTTCATCAATCATTTTGCGCGCACAGAT
>ONQI01000042.1 GCA_900319915.1 uncultured Campylobacter sp. | reverse complement strand
TTTGAATATAATTTTCTCGCTCGCTTCTTTGTAATCAAGCCCGTCGAGAATACCGGAATTGATATGTTTGCCGCGTTTTTCGCAGTGTGGGAGGGTTTCTGCCTCGATGACTTGTTTGATTGGCAAGCCAAATTTACTAGCAAACTCGTAGTCGCGCTCGTCGTGGGCGGGCACGGACATAACCGCGCCGTGACCGTATTCTACAAGGACAAAATTCGCGCACCAAACGGGGATTTTTTCGCCGGTGAAAGGGTGAATGACTTTTAGACCTAAATCCACGCCGTCTTTATCGCTAGTTTGGCGCTCGCGAGGGCTTTGATTAATGATGGAACGAAGCTTGGCGGCTTTATCCGCTTCGATAGCGCCGCGTTCTAGCAGAATTCTTATGGCTTTGTGCTCGGGAGCGAGCGCGGTATAAGTAACGCCGTAAATCGTATCGGGGCGCGTGGTAAATACGCCAAATCCGTCGATTTCGCCGCCTAATTTGGCTTTGCTTTCGTCGTCAAGTTCAAATTTGAATTCCACGCCGTAGCTTCGACCTATCCAGTTTTCTTGCATAGTAAGCACTTGAGAAGGCCATTTGCCCTCGAGCTTTTTGAGACAATCGAGCAGTTCGCCGGCGTAATCTGTAATTTTAAGGTAGTAACCCGGCATTTCTTTTTGCACGACTTCGCTGCCGCATCGCCAACATTTGCCGTCTTCGACTTGCTCGTTAGCAAGGACTGTTTGGTCTTTTTCGCACCAATTCACGATAGCGGATTTGCGGTAAACTAGTCCTTTTTCATACATTTTGATGAAAAATTCTTGCTCCCATTTGGTATAAATCGGATCGCTAGTCGCAAGCAGACGACGCTTTGAAAAACTAAATCCCAACGCGTCGAGCTCTTTAGTCATATAATCGATATTGTCGTAAGTCCATTTTTTCGGGTGAATTTTATGCTTTATCGCCGCGTTTTCGGCAGGCATACCAAAGCTATCGAAGCCTATAGGTTGGAGCACGTTGTAGCCGCGCATGCGGTAATACCTGCTGAGTGCGTCGCCAATGCTATAGTTTCGCACGTGACCCATGTGAAGGCGACCGCTAGGGTATGGAAACATCGAGAGGATATATTTTTTGGGCAGGCTGTAGTCGTCTTTTGGCTCGCTAGCGCCCGTCTCGCTCCAAATTTTTTGCCATTTTTTTTCTATTTCTTTAGCGTTATACATTTTTAGTCCTTAAAATTCGTCTCTACGAGCTTGACCCGCTTCGGTGAGAATGAGAAACATTGAGAAAACGTTCGCCACAAGCGCGCCGATAACGAGGGCATACACGACCGTGCCGTATCCGTGCGTCACGAGAAAAATAAACGCCGGTATCAGGTGCAAATCCGCCACAAGCGAGCTCGCGAAGAGTTCTGCCGAAAGTAGATTTCTCACGCCGATTTTGAGTAGCGTCGAGATGAGATTGACGCTTGCGGCTACGAAAAGCGCGACGTCGCTTTGGTCGTATAAAAAGCCCGCCGTCGTCGTTAGGCTCATCAAAGCAAAAAAAGTGTATATTACCCTACCCCAGTTCATTTTTACCCCTTAAATCGTGCCTTTTTCATACATGGCGCGAATTTTTTCTTTTTCTTTGCGCTTTTTTTCAAGTTCGTAAAGGTGCGCGCGGTAACTCTCTACGCTAAATTTGAACCACACAAGCATAGGCGCGGCGATAAAAATCGAGCTAAGAGTGCCCACGACGACGCCTACTAGCATAATGGTCGAAAATCCGTGAATCATATCGCCGCCAAACAAAAATAGCGTCGTAACGCTAAGCAACGTGGTCACCGAAGTCATCACGGTGCGAGGTAGCGTAGCCGACACAGACTCGTTAATAACGGCGTTCAAATTTGATTGTTTGCTGGTTTGCACGCCCTCCCTTATGCGGTCAAAAACGATAATCGTGTCGTTTAGCGAATAGCCGATGATGGTAAGAATAGCCGCGAGAGTGTCGAGGTTTACGTCTATTCTAAGCAAACTAATCAAGCCGAGGCTGATAATCACATCGTGAAATTCGCCCAAAATCGCCGCCAAACCAAACCGCCATTCAAAACGAAACGCGATATACACTAGGATTAGCACGAGCGAGACGGTTAGCGCCATCACGCCTTTTTCGCGAAGTTCGCTTCCGACTTTTGGTCCGACCACGTCGACGCGGCGCACTTCAAATTTGCCCGTATCGGCTAGCAAATTTGAAACCACACCGGCAGGATCGGAGCCAAGACTATCGCTAGAGCCGGCGTAGCGGATAGTGATTTCTTCTTTGCTACCGAATTCCGTAACGGAGGCATTTTTGAGCACCTCGTTGGTTTCAAATTTGGCCCTAATCGCGTCTAGCGGCGCCGGAGCGTCGTAGCGCACCTGAATAAGCGTACCGCCGGCAAAATCGATACCGTAATTTAATCCCCTAGTGCTAAGCAAAAAAATCGAACCTATAACAAGAACGCACGAAACCGCAAATCCAAGGGCTTTTTTGCCCATAAAATCATATACTTTTCCGCTATCAAATACTTGCATTTTTTTCCTTTACGCGGTAGCCAAACCAAAGCATGGTGCTATTGCTTTTTTGGATTTTTTGTGCGAAATAATCGAACATACCATGTGTGCCTATGATGGCTGTAATCATTGAAGCGACGATACCAATGCTAATAGTAACGGCAAAGCCTTTAACAGGACCCGTGCCGTATGCGTAAAGCGCCGCGGAAGTGATAAGCGTGGTCAAATTTGAATCCACAATCGCGCTCATTGCGTTCGCGTAACCTTTTTCTATACTTATTTGCACGCTGTGACCGCTTTTGAGAAGCTCTCTGATACGCTCGTTGATAATGACGTTAGCATCCACCGCCATACCGATAGTTAGCACGATACCGGCCATTCCAGGAAGCGTCAAAGTCGCTCCAAAAAGCGCCATAACCGCTATTAGCATAAGAATATTTGCGATGAGTGCGACGTTTGCCAAAATGCCCGCGAGCCCGTAAACAAGAATCATACAAAGTAAAACGAGAACCGCGCCGCTAATTAGCGCAATCATACTTTGATCGATACTTTGTTGGCCTAGGCTCGGTCCGACGCTACGTTTTTCAAGCAGCTTAACTGGAGCCAAAAGCGCGCCGCTACGAAGGGCGATAGCTACGTCGTGAGCCTCTTCGACAGTAAAGCCGCCGCTAATTTGACCGCTACCGCCGCCTATACGCTCGTTAATGACCGGAGCCGAATATACTTTGCCGTCAAGCACGATAGCTAAACGTTTGCCGACATTGCTGCCTGTAAAATCGCCAAAAATTCTCGCGCCCTCGGCGTTGAGCGTGAAATTGATAATAGGCGCGTTGGTTTGAGGATCGAACGCCACGCGCGCATCTACTAGCATCGCGCCGTCAAGGACGGGAATATCCTTGATGAGATATTTAAATTTAGGATTTTTCACATCCGGATAAATCACGTCTCCATAAGCCTCCGCGTCGCGCTCGGAAATAGTTTGTGCCTCGCCTTGGTGTTTTTCGTCAAGCGCCATGAGTTGGAGGTGCGCGGCCTTGGCGATGAGATCCTTGGCGCGTTGCTCGTCGGCGGCGGTTTTGATGCCCGGAAGCTCGACTAAGATTTTATCCTCGCCTTGTTTGGCGACGGTAGGTTCTGCAAGACCGAACTGATCCAAGCGATTACGAATCGTATCGACGGCTTGTTCGACGGCATATTTGGCTGTTTCTATTTTCTCTTGCTCGGTGAGAGAAATTTCATATTCGAGCCCGTTTTTGGCGACGTTTAGACCTTGGATAGTTTTTAGCATATCCTCGATTTTTTTGCCGTCGTCACCGTCGAGTAGGCTAAAACGCACCGCCTCCTCGCTAGCTTTGAGATTATCAACCAAAATATCGTTTTTAGTCGTGAAATAGCGCACTCCAGAAGCGATCGATTTAAGTTTCGAGGCAATCGCTTCGTCGGTTTCGACGCCTAGGAGCATGTGTAGACCGCCTTGAAGATCGAGACCAAGGCTGATTTTGCTGCCTTTTTCCGTTTGTAAAAAACTCGGCGCGCTAAATGCCGCGCCAAAAATCAGCGCAAGCAAAAGCACGACAAGCCTGTAAGTGATTTTACCTTTACGCATTTTCGCTAGTTTCCGCCTTTTCGATTCTATCTACTTTGCGCGCGATGAAAGCGCGATCTAAACGCGCGATAACGTCGTCGTTGATTTTGACTTTAATGAAGTCTTCTTCGGGTTTGACCACTTCTACCACGAGTCCGCCCGCGGTAACGATTTTATCGCCTTTTTGGAGCGATTCAACCATGGCTTTATGTTCTTTTTGTTGCTTTTGTTGCGGTCTGATTACTAGAAAATAAAAAATCGCAAAAAGCACGACGAGAGGTAGTAGTGAAGTGACAATGTCGCCTTGCATGTAAATCCTTTGGAAAAAAAGTTAAAGGCTTATTTTAGCGTAAATTTGATAAGAAAAGGCTAAAAGGGAAAATTAGGGATAATTCAAATTTGAAATATTGGTCGTCACTGCGAGCGAAGCGAAGCAAACTCGTCCGCGAATTAGTTTCAAATTTGAACCAAGCATGAGATTACCACACTCACAAGCTCGCTCGTAATAACGGACAATTATTTAAAATTTAAAAAAACGAAGCAATTTTTAGATTTTGTCAAAGACCGATAAACAACGCTCTATCGGTATTCCTTTGTTTTTGTCTTCTTGCTTTGCGTTCATCACGACTAGCCTTTTTACCACGTCCATCGCGCTTTGCGTGGTTTTTTCGAGCGAGCGACCGCGCATGAGCCCCGCGATAACGACCGAAGAGAAAATATCGCCCGTGCCCGGAAAATGTACGTCTATCTGCTCGTAAGGCAAATGAAAATATTCTCCGCTCGCCGCGTCGTATCCCGCCGTAAATCGTCCGTTCGCGCTCGCTACAGACGTGATTATCACGGACTTCGCGCCAAGATTTCTAAGAGCGTCGATGAGAGTTCGCACTTCTTCACGACTCGCGCATGCGTGGGGCTCGCGACCGACTAAGAAACAGGCCTCAGTGTAGTTTGGCATAGTCACGTCAGAAACCGCCAAAAGCTCCCTCATATAGTCCACGGTGGATTCGGGCACGCCGTCGTAGAGCCGCCCGTTATCGCCCATGATGGGATCGTTGAAGATTTTGACGCCTTTGGCGGATTGCTCGCGGCAAAAATCTGCAACTACTCTCATTTGTCGCTCACCCGCGATAAAGCCCGTAGATACGGCGTCAAACGCAAATCCCAGCTCTCGCCAGACCCCTAGCGCGCCCTCTAAATACTCGGTCATATCTGCGATGCGAACTCGCGCGTATTCGAAAGTATTTGAGACGACGGCGGTGGGTAGATTGTAGACGCCATATCCCATGTATGAAAGCACCGGAATCATCGCCGAGAGCGCGACTTTGCCATAGCCCGTGATGTCGTTAATGAGCAGAAGTTTGGTTTCTCGCATGAGTTTTCCTTAAAATTTTAGGCGAGATTTTAGCGAAAATTTATTCAAATTTGAATTAAAAAATTCAAATTTGAATGAGTATAAATCTGAATTAAATTTAAAATATAATCGAATTTGAATCAAAGAAGAGTTTCGCGGCGAAGGATTTTTCGACGATTTTCACGC
>ONQI01000016.1 GCA_900319915.1 uncultured Campylobacter sp. | reverse complement strand
GGCGGAGCGATTGATGTCGTGTGGGTCAAATAGTCTTACCATGTCGTTTAGACTGAAAATCTCGTCGTCGCCGTGACTCCAACCAAGGCGCACTAGGAAATTTAGCAAAGCCTCCGGCAAATAACCCATGCGTTTATATTCCATCACGTCGGTCGCGCCGTGACGTTTGGAGAGTTTCGCGCCGTCGCTACCGTTTATCATCGCGACGTGGAAAAACTCGGGCACGGCAAAGCCCAAAGCGTTGTAAAGCACGATTTGCTTTGGCGTGTTAGAAAGGTGATCGTCACCTCTGATGACGTGCGTAACGCCCATGAGAGCGTCGTCGATGACGACCGTGAAGTTATAAGTAGGCGTGCCATCGCTGCGGGCTATAATAAAGTCGTCTAGCATATCGGCGCAATTAAATTTCATTTCGCCCTTAATGCCGTCTTTAAACTCTATTACTCCTTCTGTTGGCGCTTTTATGCGGATTACGGGCTCGACTCCCGCCGGCGGAGTACCCGTGAAATCGCGGTATCTGCCGTCGTATTTCGGACGCTCTTTGCGCGCTTCTTGCTCGGCTCTTAGCGCGTCTAACTCGTCTTTGGTCATGTAGCATTTGTAGGCTTTGCCTTCTTCTAAGAGCTTGGCGACATATTGCTTGTAGATGTCAAAACGCTTGGATTGATACGTTACCTCGCCGTCGTATTCGAGACCGCACCAATTAAACGCCTCGCGTATAGCCTCGACGGCTTCTTCCGAGTTACGCTTGAGGTCGGTGTCCTCAATGCGAAGTATGAATTTACCGCCCTTACTGCGAGCATACAGATAGTTATAAAGTGCGGTTCTTAGCCCACCCACATGCAAAAATCCCGTTGGGCTGGGCGCAAATCTAGTCGTTAGCATAAGTTTATCCTAAAATTAAGTCAAATTTGAATATAATTCTAACTCAAATTTGCTTTAATTAAGGTTTCATCAATGAAAAAAATCGCACTTTTCGTTCTTTTGCTCGCCGCAAGCGCGCAAGCCGAGTATTTAGGCGGTATCGCGGCTATCGTCGAAAACGAACCCATTACCGACTATCAAGTCGAGCAAGTCATGGCCAAAACCGGCGCGAATCCGACCCAAGCTCTAAACGCGCTGATTCGCGAACGTCTCGAAGACGCGCAAATCAAAGTCCTAAATATCTCGGTAAGCGACTATGACGTGGAGCATGAATTCGCCCGCGTCGCCGAAAATAACGGTATGAGTAAAGAAGCTTTCGAGGGAGCGTTGCAGGCAGACGGGCTAAGCGCGGACGAATTTAAAGCCGAAATCAAAAAAAGAATGCAAAGAGAAAAGCTTTATCAAGGTATTTTAAGCTCGCCAAATCAAAACGTCAACCGAGAAAATGCGATTAGATTTTACAATGCAAACAAAGCGGCGTTTGCCAAATTTGAAACCGCAAATATCACGAAATACGAATCTCGCGACCGTACCGCACTAGAATCTGCGATAAAAGATCCGATGAAAGCGCACCAAGGCGTCAGTGTCGAAAACGCGACTGTCCGAGCCGCCGAGATCGACCCGCAACTAACGTATCTGCTCATCAATACCAAATCAGGCTCTTTTACGCCGATTTTTGGCGATGCGGAGCGCGGCTTCATTAGCTTTTTCGTAGCGCAAAAAAGCGGCTCCTACGTCCCTCCATTCGAAGCGGTCGAGCAAGAAGTAGCGCAAGCCATGATGAGTCAAGAGCGCGACGTGATGATAGCGGACTACTTCAACAAACTTCGCGTCAAAGCAAACATAGACATAGTAAAACGCGACGCGAACGGAACGGCGATAAATAAATAAGCGAGCCTTACGGCTCTTTTGGCGGGGTATTGCGAACGGTTCGCGATTTTGCGTGTCGGTCGCACCCGCGCAAAACACCCAATTCAAATTTGAATCACTCGATAAAATTTCCTATCAATTTAAGCATCCTTTCGCTATAATAAAAATCATCGAAACCGGAGCGTATCGTGGAAAAACTCAATCAAAATTTGAAAATAGCAAAAGAGATTTTAGAGCGCGAAGCTAGACCGCTAAATCCTAACGAAATGTATTTCGTCGCCCAAAAATATGGCTTAGAAAGCAAACTTACTTTTAACGGAAAAACGCCCGAAGCAAGTTTTGCGGCGCTGATCTATATGGACGTCAAAAACAATCCAAACTCGATTTTCGAGGTTACGCAAACCAAGCCCAAAAAGCTCATAAAGTTAAAATCACAAACGGAAAATTTCAAATTTGAAAACAAAACGAGCGAGGATAATTCAAATTTGAAAACGCACAAATCGCCGTTTCACGAGCGCGATTTACACCCGCTTTTGGTGAGCTACGCATATTCTAGCGACAACTTCCACGCTTACGCGAAAACCATTTTTCACGAAAGCAGTCAAAAATCCCAAAAAGGCGCGGATAAGTGGCTTTATCCCGACATCGTAGGGGTTAGCTTCGAATACGCGGAACTCGATTTTAACGATAAAGTGATAAATTTCATCAATAAATTTGATAAATTACCGATTAAGATTTTTGCTTTCGAGATGAAAAAGGAACTTACCGTCGCGAATTTCAGAGAATACTATTTTCAAGCCGTCAGCAACAGCAGTTTTGCCAACGAAGGCTACCTCGTCGCCGCCCAAATCGACCGCGCGGACGAGGAACTTATGGATTTGATCAAACGCCTAAATTCGTCGTTTGGCATAGGCGTCATTCACCTAAACATAGAAAATCCAAGTCAAAGCGAAATCTTAGCTAGAGCTAGATATCGCGAAAACCTCGACTATACCGTCATCGCCGAACTCAGCCGCAAGAATAAAGATTTTAACGGATTCCTAAAAACGATAGCCGATTTTGACGCGGAAGAAAGTCATAGATTTTTAAACGAATTCGATGCGATAATGAACGAAGAAGAACTGGAAAAATACAAAATTGAGAAAAAGATTTCAAACCAACCCACCATACCGTAATAAGCGCGGCGAGCGCATCTAGCGCGACAATGCGTATAACGTTCTTGGCGCGCTTGAGATAACTCGGGCGCTAAGGGATATGGCAATCTCGTTCCCAAAACTACCATTTAAATTTGGGATTGCCATGCCGCTTTTGGCAGTTCGCAACGCTAGCGCGCCCGTCGCGACAACGCGCCTAGCGTTTCGCGGTGCGCTAGGGATAAAAACCTAATTTTCAAATTTGAATTAAAACACCACCCCGTTGCCCGATATTTGGTATCCGTATTTAAACTTACCGGCTGGCATGGCGGGCTTCCATACGCCTTGGGTGTAGACCTCGGCGTTTACGGTCGCATACATTATCGCTTTGACCGCGTCTAGCGCGAGTACGGCGGCGCACACTGGGTCGTCTTTATTTGCTCCCGGCTCGGAGTAAATATACGTCGGTCGCTTGGTCTCGGTCTCGACTTCGATTTTGATATGGATACATTTTTTATTTCCGCTGATGAGATAGCCCTCGGTTCCGCTAGTTAGCGGTTTGTGGTTCGCGTCGTATACGACTACGTTGGTCATCTCGGGTATGCCGCCGTCGGCGATTTTGCCTTGGCTAGTGTAATATGCGGCTATATCGTTTACTAGCGTGGTGTAGTTCGCCGCCATTTTGGCGATTTCCGCGTCGTCGCGAGTGGCGGTTAGGCGCGGGATAGAAACCGCAGCGAGTATGCCTAGTATGACTATCACGAACACTAGTTCTATCATAGTAAAGGCTTTTTTCATAGTTTTGTCCTTTTAAGCCAAAAAAAAAGGGCTCCCGAGCGCAAAACCCGGAAGCCCTGAAGCGTTTCAAATTTGAAACAAATTAGAATTGAACGCTAAGACCTGTAACTTGGTATGCGCCTGTAACTTTTTTCTCTTTATCTGCTTCGCCCCAAGCTTTGTCGGCGTCTTTTGTTTTACCAACAACTTCTGCTGCCATAATTTTCTTAATACTATCAAGGTCAAGAACTTTTTTGCAAATTGGTTGTGCGCTTTCACTGCCTTCTGTCACTTGAATATAAGCTGGCATTTTTTCTGTATCGCTATTAACAGCTGGTTTAACTGTGAAAGTGACACATTTTTTATTTGCACTTGTAAGGTTGCCAGTAAAGCCGTTTGTAGCGTCGCCAGACGCACCATCCACAACAACGTTTGTCATTTTTGCAAGGCTATCTGCGAATTCGCCTTGTGAAGTGTAATATGCGCCGATGTCGCTAATCAAAGTAGTAAGGTTAGTTCCCATTTTTACTACTTCAGCATCATCGCGTGTAGCGGCAAGTCTTGGGATAGCGACGCTCGCTAAGATACCCAAAATCACGATTACGAAAATCAACTCAATCATTGTGAAACCCTTTTTCATGGTTTCCTCCTTGTAGTGAAATTAGTTTCGCATACGCTTATGCAAAAACGGGCGCGATTATAGCGCAAAAATCATTTATTGTCAATAAAAATAGCAAAATATTTCAAATTTGAATATTCGCGCGTTTGATTTGCCCCACTAAATCCCTCGCGGCGTCTTCAAAGTTAGCGAAATTTTCGCCAAAATCCGCGAGGAAGAAAAATGGCAGTTCGGGGTAGGCGCGCGCCAAAAACTCCTCGCTATCCGCGTCTCTCTCTCGACTAAAAATCACGCCCAAAACCTCGATATTTCGCGCTTTGAGGGCTTCGAGCGAAAGCACGGTGTGATTGATAGAACCAAGATAATTGCGGCTGACTAAAAAGGTCGGCAGACGCTTTGCCGCGATATAATCTATCATATATCCTCGCTCGCCTATCGGGCAGTATAAGCCGCCCGCGAGCTCGACTAGCACGCCCTCGCTTCGTGGCGGGTCGATGGCTAAAACGTCCGCGCTAATCCCCTCTCTAGCCATGCCCACGTGCGGGGAAGCGGGCGTGGCGAGCATTAGACCTGGTGCGTGGCGGACGACTTGCGGGGCTAGACGGGCGACGAAATCGGCGTCCGTGACGCTGCCCGCTTGCACGAGCTTGAAATACTCATACCCAAGTCCCGCGCAAAGTGCGGCGGAGACGCAGCTCTTGCCCGCGTCTGTGTGAATACCCGAGACGCAAATATTTCTCATTTTTTCTCCTTTTGACAAATCATTACCACGTATTCGTAACTCAGCGCATAACGCCCCCCAAAGTGCGCGTCCATCGCGCCAAGCGAGGATTTCGTGAGCGTAAAATCGCCGCGAACGTTGTTTACGCCCGTTTGTTTGAGGCTATTAAGAAGCTCGCGAAGAGAGCCGAAACGCTCTATATAGCGACCGTGCGAGAAACTCGCTATCGCGAAATCTCGCGAAAAAATCTCCCGAAATTCGCTCGCACTCTTGTAATCTAGCCCTTGGCGCGTGAAATCGCTAAGCTCGCTAAGCGTGCGCCCGCAAAACGCGCTAAACGCGAGCACTCCGCCCGGTTTTAGCGAAGCGGCGAGCCTCGCGGCAAGAGCCGGAAGGTCCTCAATCCACTGAAAAACGCTCGAACTCGCGATAAGGTCAAGTTCGCGCGGTAAGGCGAGGGCGCGAATATCGCCGATTTGTCGCGGGAAATCCTTCATCGCGGGGGCTTCGTAAAGGTCGTTTAGAGTGAGAGTTTCAAATTTGAAATCGTGAGTTAGACGGCGCGTGAGCAGACCGGAGCCGCAGCCGATTTCGTAAGCGGATTCAAATTTGAAACCCTTCGCGCGATTTTGGCAGGCGAAGTCTTTAAGGGCGCGTGCTAGTTCGCCTGCCGCCGCGTCTTGTGCGAGCGCGAATTTATCATAGTTGGCGGCGCGTTCAAATTTCAAAAATTTGCTCCAAAGATTCAAATTTGAAAAAAGGAAAATGCGGCGCGTTTAGATAGGTTTTGGGGCAAGCAAACCACTCGCAAGCGCTTGGCGGAAAGACGAGGTCGCGTTTTGAGATGATGGCTTTGTCCCAACTTATCACATTTTCGCAAGGTTTGCTCGCTTCTGCGTAGAGCGTTTTTAACTCGGTGAGCGGGTCGGGGTTGAACTCAAAATTCGCGCGTTTTAGCTCGCTTAAAAAGCAGAGCTTCTTAAAGCTCGCGAAGTCGAAATTCTCGATGCTCGCCGCGAAATCGGCTCTCTTAATACCGCGCGTTTCGTCTATGCCAAAAGGCGTGCCGTTTATGGCGACGGCGCGTTTCAAATTTGAATGCGCTAGCCCCGTAAAAACGCGGTTTGCGGTCCATGCGCCCATCGACCACGCCGCGAGCCAAATTTCGCGTCCTTTCAAGATTTCCGCATCAATTTCTAGGCTCGTGTAATCATAAACTAGGAGCGCGTCAAAGCCCTTTAAATCAATGTGCGCGAGACATGAGGGCGTGAATGAATAGCCGAGGAATACGAGCGCGAGCCGCCCCGAGCCCGTATTTTTAAGCCACGCGGTTTTCATCTAAAATCTCTTTTAATCTCTCAAGCGAGGCTTGTTCGACGTCTCCGCGCAGGCTAATGCGAAGTCTGGCGGTATGCGCGGGCACGGTGGGCGGGCGGATAGCCGCGACGAAATAGCCCTCGTCGCGGAGTCTAGCGGCTAAGGCGAGAGTTGCCTCGTTTTCGCCCACGACGAAAGGGCAGATTTGAGTCTCGCTAAGCCCCATAAAGTCGATGTTTGCTTTCAAATTTGAACGGCGAGCGCTAAAATCTTGCTCTAAAATAAAATTCGTCCACGCCACGCTCGCACTCGGTAGGGCGGTCGAGTAAATGAGGCTGCGGGCGGTGTTGACGAGCCGCTCGCGCGTATCGGCAGACGAGAGAAAAATCGCGCCGCTACCGCCGAGGGCTTTGCTTAGAGTAACAAGCATGAAATCAATCTCGCCCTCAAGCCCTAGCGCGTGAGCGCGACCAAGGGGTTCGAGAGCAAAAAACGAATGCGCTTCGTCGAGGTATAAAAACACGTTTTTGTGGGATTTTTTGAGTCTGACGAGCTCCGCGACGTCCGCGCGGTCGCCGTCCATGCTAAATACCGCCTCGGTGAGGATTATCACGCGCTCAAAACGCTCCGCGTGCTCGTCTAGGAGTGCGGCGAGTGCGGCGTAGTCGTTATGCGGGTAGCGGCGAAAATCCGCGCCCGAAATCCTAAGAGCGTCAATCATACTCGCGTGAATGAGTTTGTCGGCTAAAAACAGCGTTCCGCCGTCGCTAAGCGAGCTAATCGCGCCAAGGTTTGCGGCGTAGCCGGAGTTGAAAACAAGCGCTTTTTTGGGCGCGAAACGAGCCTCAAACCACGCTTCTAGTCGCTCAAACTCCTCGCTCGAGCCGTAAACCAAGCGGCTCGCGCCCGAACCAAAAAACGCGTTCAAATTTGAATTATTTAGCAGGGTGTGCAAAAACTCGTCGCGAAGCCCCTTGTCGCTCGCAATGCCCAAATAATCGTTGCTTGCGAGATTTAGTAGATCGCTTTTCAAATTTGAATTATCATTCAAAAAAATCTTATTTCCGAAGGTTCTCGCGCGGCGTAAAACGCGGTAATTTCCGCTTTTTTTCGCTTTTTCTAAATCAAACATTTCCCACCTTTTAAAAGCGTGATTATAGCAAATTTATCGCAAATTTACGAACCCTGTGCTAAAATCAACCAAAACGAAAGGCGAAAAAATGACGACTTGTATCGTTTTGTACGAGCGTGTGAACTTGCTGAGTTTCGCGAAGGTCTACGACCTCCTAAGACGCGCTAAGACGCCCTTTGACGTGGTCGCGATGGGTGAGGGAGTCCTCGACGAGCACGGATTTTGGCTAGGCGCGCAGGTCGGCGGCGAGAGTCTTTACGGATACGACAATATCATCATCCCCGACGGTCTAGGAGCGTTAAACGCGCGTTTTGACGACGTGTTTCTTGGCTGGATAAAGACCGCTAAGGGCGCGCGCCGCAAAATCGCCGTAAATCTAGGCTCGCTCGTGCTAGGCGGCGCGGGATTTCTCTCCGGCAAAAAAGCAAGCCTAAGAGCCGGCTACGCTAACGCGATGAGCGAATACGCGGCGCCTTGCGAGGAAGCGTGGTGCGACGAGGGCGACGTGCTCACTATGCTAGATACGCCCGAGGCATGGGAAAGGCTAGCTGGGACGCTCGATGGATAAGGAAAGAGCGATAATAGCGCGGTTTGCAAACGCTTTGAACGGCGACGATGGCGCGGTTTTGAGCTCGCGGACTTCGCGGGCGAGCGTGAATTCATCGTTGTGCGCGAAAAGTGTTTCAAATTTGAATTGTGCGGGCGGCGCGATTGACGAAAATATCGCCATTAGCAAGGATTTATTTATCGAGGACGTGCATTTTCGTCGCTCGTGGCTCACGCCTTATCAAATCGGCGCGAAAGCGGCTATAGTCAATATCAGCGACGCTATTGCGATGAACGCGAGCCCAAAATACGCGCTTTTTGGACTAGGCGTGCCTAGAAATATGCCTCAAAAGGACGTTTCCGCGCTTTGCGACGGCGTGAGAGAGACCCTGGAGAGCTACGGCGCGAGCGTGGTGGGCGGCGATACGGTTGCGAGCGATAAAATCACTATTTCGCTCACGATTATTTCAAATTTGAACGCTCGTCGCGCACTAGAGCGAGGCGGCGCGAAGCTAGGCGATGTCGTATTTTTCACAGGCTCGCTCGGCGGCTCTCTAAAAGGTCTTCGCGCTGTCTTGAACGGTGGACGGATTGCGAGGAATTCGCGTTTCGCTAGGCCCGTTTTGCGAGAGGAATTCGTGCGAGCGGCGGCGAGGTGGCTAAGCGCGGGCATGGATATTAGCGACGGGCTGGCGTCGGATTTGCCAAAACTGCTAGCGGGGCGCGCCCTAAAGTATAAAAAAAAATTATCCAAATTTGAAATCATCAGCGGCGAGGAATACGAAATGCTCTGCGCCTGCTCTCCGCGCGTTTTTGCGAGAGTGAGGGCGGCTGCTAGACAAACCCGCACGCCGCTAACCCAAATAGGAAAAATCATTAAAGGAAGATGCGAAATCCATGGAAAATTCAGCCATTTTTAAACCCTTACTTTCGACCACTCACGCGCCTATAAACGCGCATTTTAGCAAAAACTCAAACGACTTTGTCGTGCGCGAAAATCCGCTTTATGAGTTTAGCGGCGAGGGCGAGCATATGGTCGCGCATATCCAAAAAAAGGATTTAACCACCGCCGAGGCGATTAAGATTTTGAGCGCGGCGACCGGGGTTAAGGCGCGCGATTTCGGCTTTGCGGGGCTTAAAGACAAAGAGGGTTTGACGTCTCAATATATAAGTTTGCCTTATAAATCAGCCGCACCGCTCGAAACCTTTTCGCATGAAAAACTAAAAATCCTAGGTCTTTGGCGACACGGCAACAAAATCCGCACGGGGCATCTTAAATCAAACAGCTTTTTTATTCGCTTAAAAAAAGTCATGCCAAGCGACGCGACTCGTCTTGCTTCGGTGCTAGCAAATATTGATAAAAACGGCTTTCCAAATTATTTTGGTTATCAGAGATTTGGGAAATTTGAAGATAACGCGGAAAGTGGCCTTGAAATCCTAAAAAACAAGCTAGCGGGTAAGAAATCTCGCCTAAATCCCAAACTTACGAATTTTATGATTTCTGCGTATCAGAGCGATTTATTCAACCGCTGGCTTAGCCGCCGCGTGGAAATCAGCCGTTTTGCGAATGACTTTAGCGAAAAAGAGCTCGCGGGGATTTACGGCTTCACGCCCGAAATCGCTCGCGAAATCTCGCGCCAAGGTGGTTTTTATCGCTTGATTAGGGGCGAGGTACTAGGGCATTATCCTCACGGCGCGGTATTTTTGTGCGAGGATATGGCGAGCGAGAGGGCGGCTTTTGAAATCAGAGCCAAGACTAGCTGCGGGCTCATCGTAGGGAGCAAGGCATTTGCGGCACAGGGCGCGGCGAAAACGATAGAAGACGATATTTTCGCGCCCGCGCGGCCGTATCTTGCGCTAATGAACGGAGCGCGCCGCTTCGCGTGGATTTGGGCGGAAAACCTCGCGTGGAAATACGACGAGGAAAACGCGTGGTTTAGCGTGGAATTTACGCTGCCAAAGGGAGCGTACGCGACGGTGTTTTTGAGAGAATTACTTGGTCGAGAGATTTCAAATTTGAACGGCTAAACGTTCAAATTTGAAAGCCAAAACCCCGCCACGACGGCGATAAGACCCAAAATCACACTCGATATTACGTAAAAAATCCCAAGTGCGTAAAAGTCGTTTGCAAATAGGGCGAGCGTTTCGCGCGAAAAGGTAGAAAACGTGGTAAATCCGCCGCAAAAGCCCGTGGTGGCGAGCAAAGCGAGCTTCGCGTCGGCGCCGTTTTTCGCAAAATATCCGCCCAAAAATCCCAGCAAAAAACAGCCTAAAATATTTACTGCAAAAGTCGCGAGCGGGAACGCGCCGAGTCCCATAAACCTCGCCGCAAACAGCCCCGCGCCGTATCTCGCCATGCCGCCTAGCGCGCTGCCAAGACCTACCAAAAGTATTTCGCTCATCGTTTCTCTTTCAAATTTGAATGTCGAAATTATAGCGCAAATCAAATTTGAGAGATTTAAATTTGAAAGTAATTTGGAGATGAGATTGTCGCGCGATCCGCGACCGCTCGCGATGACGGGAAGCGGTTAAATTCGAAATAAAAAGAAGTTTCAAATTTGAATAATGTTAGATGGGCGATAGGATTTTGCGATGATTTTGCGCGTTGTTAGCGGCTACGAGCGACGTGATAGGATAAAAATCCATCCTAGCGAAGTCGTTCGCGTAACTCGCGCGAAAGGGCGCAAAAAACTGCGCCCTTTAAATTAATGTTTTGCCAAATAATTCGTGTCGTAAAGGTTGTTCACGAAATCAGGATTATTCATCATCGCTAGGTGAAAATCTTTGGTTGATTTTATACCTTGGATAATGAGCTCGTCGAGAGCGACTTTCATTTTTGCAATGGCGCGGTCGCGGTCGCGGTCGTGGACAATGAGCTTGCCTATCATGCTATCGTAGAATGGCGGCACGCTGTATCCCTCGTAAACGTGGCTATCCATGCGGACGTTGCGACCGCCGGGAGCTACGTATTTGGTGATTTTACCGGGATTTGGCGTGAAGCTCTTAGGGTCTTCTGCCGTGATACGACATTCCAAAGCATGTCCGCTAAAATGAATATCTTCTTGGCGCGGCAAAGTCTCGCCTTGCGCGACGCGAATCATTTGTTCGATGAGGTCTAGACCGCTGCGCATTTCGCTGACAGTGTGCTCGACTTGGAGACGAGTGTTCATCTCGATGAAATAAAATTTCTTGTCTTTGCTGTCGTAAAGAAACTCAAACGTGCCCGCGCTCGCGTAACCGATAGCCTTAGCGGCTTTGACTGCGGTGTCGAGCAGGCGAGCCCTAGTATCTTCGTCTAAGATGACGGCGGGGCTTTCTTCGATGAGTTTTTGGTGGCGGCGTTGCATAGAGCAGTCGCGCTCGCCGATGTGGATTACGTTGCCGTGTTCGTCGCCTAGGACTTGAACCTCGATGTGGCGAGGGTTTGTGATGTATTTTTCCATATACATAGTGCCGTCGCCAAACGCGCTCATCGCTTCGCTTTCTGCTGACCAGAAACTTTTTTCTAAGTCTTCTTCGCGTTCTACCACGCGCATACCGCGTCCGCCGCCGCCTGCCGCGGCTTTTATCATGACCGGATAGCCAATTTCTTTGGCTAGTTTTTTAGCTTCCGCCGCGTCTTTGACTTGACCGTCGCTACCCGGTACGACAGGGATTCCAGCCCTCATCATGACTTGTTTGGCTTTACTTTTGTCGCTCATTAGAGCCATAACCTCGACACTAGGACCTATAAATTTGATATCGTGTTTCGCACAAATTTCGACGAAATTTTGGTTTTCGCTAAGAAAGCCGTATCCCGGGAAAATCGCATCGGCCTCGCTAATCTCGCAAGCGGTAATGATAGCCGGGATATTAAGATAGCTGTCGCTACTGCGCGGCCCGCCTATGCAAATCGACGCGTCGGCGTATTTGACGTAAAGCGCGTCTTGGTCTGCGGTAGAGTGCACGACGATGGCTTGCTTGCCCATTTCTTGTATCGTGCGGAGGGCGCGGAGGGCGATTTCGCCGCGGTTTGCTATGAGAATTCTTTTGAGTTCTTTCATAGTTTTTCGACCTCGAATAGAGCCATTCCGTATTCGATTGGTTGGCCGTCTTCGACGAGGGCTTTTTTGATGCGGCAATCAAATTCGGCTTCGATTTCGTTCATGATTTTCATCGCTTCGATGATGCCCACGGTTTCGCCTTTGTGGACGACTTGACCTACGCTGACAAACGGATTTGCTCCGGGGCTTGGAGCTTTGTAAAAAGTGCCCACCATAGGCGAGTCGATGGTGTCCATGTTGGCTTTGCTTGACGCGCTTTTTTCATTGACGACCACGTTTACTGCCGGCATTTGAGGTTGCGGGGCGGCTACCATAGGCGCGCGAGCGGTGATTTCAGGCTCGTCCGCGCCGTATTTTTTGATTTCGATTTCGAATTCTTTGTCTTTGATTTTGATTTTGTTGAGGCTTTTCTTTTCGTCGAAAAACGTCATTAAGTCTTTGATGTCGTCTTTTGTCATATTTTCTCCTAAACTTAGACATTTAATCTGTTATTTTAGCAAAATTAAATTAAATTTGAATTAACCTTAAATTTTGGAATTGCAAGGTATAATTTCACACGAAAAAAAAATTTTTCACACAGCGAGTAAAATTTTACGGAGGTAAAATGCACAATTCAAAACTCGTTCAAAACGCGCAAATGTGGGATAAAAAAACGAAAAACTATCCCAAATTCGTGTATTATTCGCACAAACATTTCTAAACGGCTCTTTTGCGCGAAAAGGCGCGGGTGAGAACAAAGAAAAACAAACTCACAACGATGAGAACGAGGCTTAGGACGAGGGCTTTTTCGTTTTCGCCGTCAAAAACCGCGTTGTAGATGGCCAGCGATATGGTGTCTGTCTTGCCGATGATGTTGCCGCCCAAAATCAGGCTTATACCAACCTCTCCCACAGCTCTCGCCGAGGCGATGAAAAAACTCGCGACGAGCGTGTTTTTGATGTTTGGAAGTATCACAAAAAGCGCTATATTCAAATTTGATTTCGCGCAGATTTGACCGGCTTCGACTAAGCCGTTGGGAAAGCTTTCTAACGCGCTTTGGATTGGCTTGACAAGAAGCGGCAATCCGGAGACGAAAGCCGCCAACACGAGCCCTCTAAACTCAAAGACAAACGCCCACTCCTCGCCCAAAGCTCGTCCTAAAAATCCCTGCCTGCCAAGCACGTAAAGTAGCAAAAATCCCGTCGCCATGGGCGGGAAAATGAGCGGGAGCGCGACGAGCGTTTCGAGCACGGTTTTGAGCGCACGCGAGCGCATATAGGCGATGGCGAACGCGAGCGCGAGCCCCAGCGTGAGGTTTAGAATACTCGCCCACGCTAGGACTTTTAGAGTGAGGAGCGAGGGCGCGAGCAGCCAGTTATAGTCCATAGTCTTTTAGGATTTTTTTGCTTTGCTCGTTTTTCAAAAACTCGTCAAACTTCATGCAGTCCGCGTTTTTCTCGCATGCGGCGGTGCGAGCCGAGACGATTTTGGGAACGGTGTATTTGGTCTTGTCCACGATGATTTGAGTGGCAAATCCGCCGTTGTCGCGTTGGGCGATGGCCTCGGTGATATTCACAAATCCGCCGTCTACGTCGCCGCTACGCACGTAGGTACTCACTTGTGGGACGGACGCGACTTCGAGCGTTTCTTTCGGTTTTAAATTTGAGTTTTTCAAAAACTCGCTCGCGCATTTGCCGTAGATGGTTTTTGGGGGTTGCGGATAGGAGATTTTCAAATTTGAAATTTCGCTCAAATCTGCGATTTTTTTGTTTGATACGAATACGAGGACGCCGTCGCCAAGCTCTGTAAATTTCACGATTTTGACGCTTTTTTGTTTTTCTAAGACGTCAAGATCGCCCACGATGAGACCGAGGTCGCCCGCGCTCGCGGACTGAACCATTTGTTTGGGGTGACCAAATACGGCGTTTACTTCGATTCCCGCTTTCTTCGCGTTTGCCATGATTTGCGTAAGTGGTTTTTTGTAGCCACCCGCCGCGCCTATTAGCACGTCCGCGCTCAAATTTGAAGCGCCCAAAACTCCGAGCGCAAGCGCGCCCGCAACTAGTGATTTTGTCATTTCTCTACTCCTTGTTTTGACTTTTGGCAGGCAAAGCCCGCCTTGCGAGAAACTTTAAAAAGTTTCACCAAAACTAAAAACGACCGTCCGATCTTAGCGGACAAAGTTTCGGTTTCCTTGCTGACCGAAAGGAGAATTATAATTAAATTTGAATTAAAGCGAGATTTAAATTTGAAACAAAATAAGATTGAAGTTCAAATTTGAAACAGTACATATAGTGTAATATTGTAAAATGTTACCATTTCGGACACTTTGAAATAAATTCTAAATATTTTGCAAATGCAAAAGCGGGGATGAAAAAAATTTGTGTTATAATGCGTAGATTTAAAAAAACCAAGGAGAAAGAAAGTGGAAAGTACAGCACAATCTACCACGAATAAATTCCTAAAAATGCTCACAACGCTCGCTTTTTGGGTTATCGTAGCCATTATCGCGGGTGTGGCCGTGGGTATCATCTGGCCGGACGTCGGTATCGCGAGTAAGCCCGGTATCGACTACTTTATCAAGGCTCTAAAAGTTCTCATTTGTCCTATCATCTTCCTTACTATCGTGACCGGAATCGCGAGACTAGAGAGTCTAAGAGAACTTGGCAGCATCGGCTTTAAGGCGTTTATTTACTTTGAGATTGTCAGCACCGTGGCTCTTGCTATCGGTATTTTAGCGGGCGAAGTCTTAAAACCGGGTCATGGCATGCACCTTGATGCGTCCAAACTAGACGCCGCGAGTGTGGAAAAATATACTCACGTCGACCGCGACGTGGGCTCTGTAATGGGAATCCTCAAAAGCGCGATTCCTAGCGACCCTATAAGCCCGTTTATTCACTCAAACACGCTTCAAGTGCTTTTCATGGCGATTTGTGTGGCGATCGTTATCTCTCTATGCAAACCTGAAATTAAACAAAAAGCGCTCAAACCGCTAGATTTCTTGCAACACTGGGTGCTCAAACTTCTCGAACTCCTCATGCTATTTAGCCCCGTTGCCGCATTTAGCGCGATGGCGTTCCTTATTGGCAAATTCGGTATCCACACGTTATGGGGTATGATAGGTTTGCTCGCGGTTATGGCGTTCGCGTGCTTGTTCTTTATTTTTGTGGCGCTGGGCATTATTTGTTACTTTGCAAAAGTAAATATTTTCAAATTTATGCGCTTTATCGCCAAAGAAGTTCTCGTGGTCTTTGCCACAAGTTCGTCTGAAACCGCTCTCGCGCCGCTCATGCAAAAGCTCGAAAAAGCCGGACTTCACAGGGGCGCCGTGGGGCTCATCATACCGACCGGATATTCGTTCAACCTCGACTGTACCAATATTTATTTGAGCCTTTGTGTTATTTTCCTAGCACAAGCCTTCGACGTGCCGCTCACGCTCGGTCACCTTATCAGTATCCTTATCGTGCTCATGATTACTTCAAAAGGCGCGGTGGGCGTTACGGGTTCGGGATTTATCGTGCTTGCGGGTACTCTTTCCGCGCTTCCTGACACCGGTATTCCGGTAGTTACCGTCGCCGTGCTTCTTGGTATCGATAAGTTTATGTCTGAAATGCGCGCTGTGGGCAATCTTTGTGGCAACGCGGTAGGCTGTCTTATCGTGGCGATTTGGGACAAAAAAGTCGACATGGAGCAATTCCGCTACGCTATCGAACACCCGAAAGAATTTGACTTCCACGCATAATTTTGCGCGCTTTTGTCGCTTTTTTGGTTCAAATTTGAAAAATATGCGCTATAATTAGCCAAAAACAAAGGATTTAAATGGGACTAAAAAGCGACAAATGGATTAGGCAAATGAGCCTAGAACATGGAATGATCGCACCCTTTTGCGAAGAAAACGTAGGCAAGGGTGTGGTCAGTTACGGACTTTCTAGCTATGGATACGATATCCGCGTCGGCAGAGAGTTCAAAATCTTCACAAACATCGGCGGCACCGTCGTTGACCCAAAAAATTTTGATGAAAAAAACGTCGTGGATTTCGAGGGTGACGTGTGCATAGTGCCGCCAAACTCATTTGCTCTTGCGCGCACCGTCGAATATTTCAAAATGCCTCGCGACGTGCTCGCAATCTGCCTTGGCAAATCAACCTACGCGCGTTGCGGTATTATCGTAAACGTCACGCCGTTTGAACCAGGATTTGAGGGCCATATCACGATTGAGATTTCAAACACCACGCCTTTACCCGCAAAAATCTATGCCAACGAGGGCATAGCCCAAGTGCTCTTTTTGCAGGGTGACGAAGCGTGCGAGACGAGCTATGCGGATAAAAAAGGCAAGTATCAATCTCAAACGGGGATTACGCTTCCTCGTATTCTTAAGTAGGCTCGCGCTTTTTCGCGCTTTTGCGGGAGCTTCGCAGAAAACGCGTCCGTCGATGAACTTCGTGTTCTATCTAGGACGAGTTTTTGCTTGCAACTCACAAAATCATCGAAAAATCGCTTCGCCTTATCTCTATAATTCAAATTTGAATTGCGGTTTTTAAATTATTTAAGTTTGAATATCAAATTTGAAAGGCTTTTATGCACTACATTCCTTACAGCAGACAAAAAATCGAAGACGACGATATAGCCGCGGTTTGCGCCGCTCTAAAAGACGACGTGATTACGGGCGGAAGCAAGGTTGAAGATTTTGAGCGCGCGCTTTGCGATTATACGGGCGCGAAGTTTGCCGTCGCGATGAACTCGGCGACAAGCGCGCTTCACGCGGGTTATATTGCGCTAGGTCTTAGCGAGGGCGACGAGGTTGTAACTACGCCTATTACTTTTGCGGCGACCGCGAACGCGGCTTTGATGTGTGGCGCGGACGTGAAGTTTGCGGGCGTCCTTCCTAACGGAAATATCGACCCAGTAAGCGCCGAAGCTCTCGTCACTCCTCGCACCAAAATCATTACCCCCGTGGATTTTGGCGGGCTTCCCGTGGACATGCCGGCTCTTAAAAACGTCGCCCAAAAACATAATCTCAAAATCTTAGAGGACGCTTCGCACGCCCTTGGAAGCAGCGTGGGCGGTCGCAAAGTCGGCACTTTTGCCGACGCGACTGTGTTTAGTTTTCACGCGATTAAGCCTATTACCACCTTAGAAGGTGGCGCGCTACTTACCGACGACGAGGAAACCGCGCGTCAAGCCCGCCTGATCCGCTCGCACGGCATCGTCAAAAAACAAGCGTGGAATTCGGACATGCTCATGATGGGCTACAACTATCGTCTTACCGATGTCGCTTGCGCTTTAGGATTTAGCCAGCTCAAAAAACTAGACAACTTCATTGCCGTTCGCGAGGAAATAGCGCGTTACTACGACGAGCGCTTCGAGGATTGCGAGCTTCTCGCGCCCGTGCGCGTCCCAGATGGCGTGCGCAGTTCGCGCCATCTCTACGTCACCCGTCTGGCGACCTCGCTTTGGTGTCCCAAAGAAGAGATTTATGGGGCTCTCCATGAACGCGGTGTCGGCGTGCAAGTGCACTACAAACCGACTTATCAATTTAGCTTTTACAAAGCCAGGTATGGCGAAGGATTCGTGCAAAGCGCCGAGGATTTTTACAAAAGCGAGCTGAGCTTGCCGTGCCACCAAATGATGAGTATGGAAGACGCGCGTTACGTCGCGGATACCGTCATAGACGTGCTTTCTCGTTTTGCTGGCGCCTGCAAAGCCTAATTCAAATTTGAAATGATAAAAATCAAGCGAGTTTACGAGAGCTCTAGCGCGGAGGACGGATACCGCGTCCTAGTCGACAAACTCTGGCCGCGCGGAGTAAAAAAAGACGCGCTTGTTTGCGACGAATGGGCGAGAGAGATCGCGCCGAGCGACGAAATTCGTAAGATTTTCGCGCATAAAGACGAAAATTTCGCCGCCTTTCGCGAAGCTTATCTCGCCGAACTTGGCGCCAATCCCGCCGTTCGCGCCTTCGCTCAAAAAGCCCGCGAAACGCCCGCTCTCACGCTACTTTACGCCGCAAAAAACGAAAAGTCAAATCATGCGATTGTATTAAAAGAATTCTTGGAAAATCAAATTTGAAACGGTGCGATTCAAATTTGAACCGCCAAACTCAGTCCGCATAGCCGGACACATAACGCGTAGCGCGGGGTTTCGGGGCGGTGAGCCCCGAACGCAGAGACGAGCTTAGCTCGTCTGCGAAATTAAAGCAAAAACTTTTTCCGCCACGCTTTTGTTCGTTACCTTTGCGATTTCTTCCACGCTCGCTTCTTTTATCGCCTCAAAAGTGCCGAAATACTTAATTAACTTGGCAATCGAGCCCGCGCTTACGCCCGCCGCGCTTAACTCGCCGCTTGCC
Source organism: uncultured Campylobacter sp. (assembly GCA_900319915.1). Taxonomy (GTDB): domain Bacteria; phylum Campylobacterota; class Campylobacteria; order Campylobacterales; family Campylobacteraceae; genus Campylobacter. The sequence goes on along the minus strand of ONQI01000016.1, from coordinate 3,050 downwards.
AAATCTTCTTTGCGGCGAGTTTTTTGGTGAAAAGTAATCGCAAATCTATGCGCCTCGTCGCGCAAACGTTGGAAAAATTGTAATTTGGGGTCGGATGGGGGCAGGACGAACTTGCCGGAGAGCGTGTAAATATTATCGTTTGCCCGACCCTTAGCGCGGTGAGCTTTGGCGTCTATTTTTTCTTTGGAAATCGCTATTATATCGATGTTTGCGCCGCTACTTGCCGCGATTTCGCTGGCGAGTCTGAGTAGCGCGTCGCCGCCGTCTAGCACCCAGAGATCCGGCGGCGCGAGCTTGTCGAAGCGCTGCGCTCTAGAAATCAGCATTTCGCGCATTTGATCGTAGTCGTTGGCGCTACTTAAATGCACGTGTCGGTAGCCGCTTTTGGCAAACTTATCGGTATCCCACGCGATCATGCCACCCACGGGAGCGGCGCCAAAAAGGTGCGAGTTGTCGAAGCATTCGATTTTAAGCGGCAAGTGAGTGAGGGAGAAATACTCCTGCAAACCGCGCAAAAACTCGTAATTGTGCGTGCGCAGATGTTTGTCGATGAGGGCGAGGGCGTTTTCGCGCGCGAGGTCGCAGATTTTGCGTTTTTCGCCGATTTTTGGCGCGGTGATTTCAAATTTGACCCCGTGACGAGCGCTTAAAATTTGCGCCACGAGAGCCGCGTCTTCAAAATCTCTATAAACAAAAATCTTGCTAGCGCCCACCGGAAGCTCCGCGGGAAAGGCTTCCAAAAGCGTTTGTTTATAGATTTCGTCCAAAAAATCATCATTCAAATTTGAATCGTCTTTTGCCAAATCCGCTAAATTCTCGCTCGCGTCAGCCGAGCGCGTGACTTTAGAGGGGTCAAGGGGCGCGTCTGTGCCCCTGTCGCAAAGCGGGGCTTTGCCGCGCTGCGAAGTCAAATTTGAAATAGCGGTAATGTTGTGATTTGCATACGCTACGCGACCCTCCCTGACGCTAAATCTCACGGCGCACACGATTCCGCGCGAGTGAGCTAGCGCGAGCACTTCGAAGTCCTCGAGTCGCGCGACGTCGATTTGGACTTTGACGCTTACGTCGCCTATCGTGTTTATCATATCGCGTAAGTGGGCGGCCTCCTCGAAGTTCTCGTTTTGCGCGTGAAAGAGCATTTTTTCGGTGAGCGCGGGCACGAGTGAGCTTGGATTTTTTAGCTTTTTCATCGCGGCTTCTAGGATTTGGGCGTATTTTTCGGGGCTAATTTTGCCCTCGCACGGAGCGGCGCAACGCCCTATTTGGTGATAAATGCACGCCTTTTTCTCGCGCAGACAGGATTTTTTTTGCACGAGTTTAAACTCGCCGTAAATCGCTTCTAATATCTCTTTCGCGCCCTTGTAAAACGGTCCGAAATATCGCACTCCGCGCCCGCTCACCACTTTGCGCGTAATCTCGAAACGCGGGAAGTCGGAGGCTAAATTGACGTAGATGTAAGGGTAGGTTTTGTCGTCGCGCAACAAAATATTGTATTTTGGTTTTAGCTGTTTGATGAAGGAATTTTCGAGTATGAGCGCGTCGCTTTCGCTTGCGGTCGAAATCCACTCGATATGCGTCGCCTCGCTTATCATTTTGGCGATGCGAGGAGACAGGCGCGGGCTGGGACCTAGGTCGGGGGTGAAGGCGAAATAGCTTTTGACACGGTTTTTTAGCACTTTGGCCTTGCCCACGTAGAGCAAGCGACCGTTCGCGTCGAAATATTGATACACCCCGGGCGTGGTCGGCAATGATTTGAGTTCGTCTTTAAGCATTGTGCGCCGCCTTAATTCAAATTTGAATTATTATTCGCGCGGACGATAGCGCGGATTTCTTCAAAAATTTCGCGAATTTCCGCGTCGCTTGCTAGGTTTTTAAACTCCCCTTTCGCTCGCTCTTTTATGCGCGGTTCGTAGACGAAATCTCCCCTCTCGCCCCACCTTTTAGCGACGAAAAATTTCACCTCGTTGGGCGCGACCAGTTTCGTTTCTTCGCCGCTTGCGATTTTGGCTTTTATATAGGTTTTTAACAAAGTTTTTATCGTAAAAATGCTATCATCGTGGCGGAATTCCTGCAAGCCCGCGGGATGGGTTAGCGCGACAAAAAGTCGTTCGCCACGCTCGTAGGCAAACGCCACAAGCGCGCCGCGAGCTTTGCCCAGGAGCGATTTTAGCGCGCCCGTCGCCTCGTTCATCGCGGCTAGGCGGGCGTAAGCAGGGAGCGAAAAAATATGAGAAATCACTTCGTCACTTTTCATGCGCTTATTATAGCGTGTTTTTTGTTAATTTTTGCTAGCGGATGCGGATATAAGGCGCCGCCGTTTTGGAGCGGGGAAGCGCCCGAGGACGCGACGGTGAAGACTAAAAAAGTCGATGAAGACGACCAAAACGCGAGTTCAAATTTGACTACGGGCGCGGAAATGAAAGAATATCTGAGCACGCACGACAAAGAAAAGGGCAGGGAAAAATGAAAAAATCGGCGTTTTTGCTCGCGCTCGCCGTTCTCGCATTACTCGCGGCTTGGGCGATTTGGGACAACGTAGATACGCGCAAGAGCGCGAATAAGGCGCACGGCATCATCGACGTGAGGGAGAGCACGCTTAGCTTTGAGAGGGGCGGACGGATTTCAAATTTGAACGTCGACGAGGGCGAGGAAGTCGGCGAGGGGCAAGTTTTAGCGACGCTTGATACTGCCGCGCTTACTCACCAACGAGCTATTAAAAAAGCCGAATGTGACGCGCTCGCGGCTAACTACGCCGAACTTTCGGCAGGATATCGCAAAGAAGAGCGCGATATGGCGGCTTCTCAAGCCGCGGCAAGCGAAAACATATATAAACTCGCTCTTGTCACACACGAGCGTATTTCGCGTCTGGCAAAAACCAAATCCGTCTCCGAACAAGCCAAAGACGAGGCGTTTTTTAATCTTCAAAAAACTCGCGCCGAGCTCGATCGAGCTCGCAAAAATCTTGCTATGGTGAACGCGGGATACCGCGCCGAGCAGATTGAAGCGGCAAGAGCGCAAAGCGAAAGTTGCGAGAAAAATCTAGCCTACCT
>ONQI01000011.1 GCA_900319915.1 uncultured Campylobacter sp. | reverse complement strand
TTTCTAGCGATTTCGTTTGTAGCGTCCTCAGGCCATTTAAATTCGTTTTTGACTTGTTTAAGCTCGCCGTTTTCGACACCCATCATCATACCGCGTACGTATTCGTCGTAGAAGCCAAATTTCTTGGCAAAGAGGAACATAATTTCTTGGTCTTCTTTTGACTCGTAGATAGGTTTGATGACTTGGGTACGCCACTGCGCCGAACGGTTTGTCGCGTGGAGGTGTCCGCTACTCTCGAATTGCGTAGCCGCAGGCAAGATATAAATACCGTCTTTACGGTCGCTGAGAATCGCGACTTCGTTTACAAACGGCTCTACGACAACTAGCATATCGAGTTTATCGACGGCTTGTTGGATTTTTTTAAGTTGAGACATAGAGGTAATACCCGTGCCTTGAACCCAAAGAGCGCGCAAATTGCCGCTCGAGAATGTTTTTTCTTCTTTTAGGACGCCTTGCCACCATTTAGATAGCGAGAAGCCTTTTTGATTTTTCCAGTTTTTCTCTTCCGGATTTTCGGCGTTGTGGTGATAATATTCTTTAAATACCGTGTTTTTAACCGGTTCGCCTAGTTTCGCTCTTGGCTCTTTTACGTCCATGGCGAAGCGTTTGACGAAATTGTCATAATCCACGCCCCAGCCCTTGCAGTAGTGTTTCCACGCCGCGTCCGCTAGACCGTAATATCCAGGCAAAGAGTCTGCTAGGTCGTTCATATCGGTAGAACCTTGGACGTTGTCGTGTCCGCGGATGATGATACAGCCGCCACCTGGTTTACCTACGTTGCCAAGAACTAGTTGTAGGATAGAGTAAATACGAGTGTTTGAACTACCGACCGAGTGTTGAGTAACGCCGAGCGCCCAAACTACGCAAGAAGGCTTTTGAGTCGCGAATACGCGGGTAACTTCTTCTAGCTTTGCAGCGGGGATTCCGGTTACGTTTTCTACTTCTTCAGGCGTCCATTTAGCCGCTTCTTCGCGGATTTTGTCGATAGCGTAAGCACGGTTTTTAATCATCTCTTTATCTTCCCAACCGTTTTTGAAGATAAGATGAAGCATACCATAAGCAAACGCTACGTCGGTACCCGGACGAAGTCTTAGGTAATAATCGGAGTGAGCTGCCGATTTGGTATAAACCGGGTCTACAACGATCAGTTTCGCGTTGTTTCGGTCTTTTGCTTGGAGCATGTGTTTAAAGCCTATCGGATTCGATACGGCCGAGTTAATGCCCACCATAAGAATAGCTTTTGAGTTTGCAGTCACGTCACCAAAGTGTCCTGTCATAGCGCCATAACCCCATGTATTGGCCACACCGGCCACTGTTGCGCTGTGTCAGATACGTGCTACGTGATCTATATTATTAGTTCCCCAAAAAGCTGCAAATTTGCGGAAATAGTAAGCTTGCTCGTTGCAAAACTTTGCCGAGCCTAGGAATTCGATGCTATCGGGTCCGTCTTCTTCGCGGATTTTTAGCATTTTATCGCCGATTTCATTGACGGCTTGTTCCCAGCTGATTCTTTCCCATTTGCCGTTGACTTTTTTCATAGGGAATTTAATGCGTTGTTTGGATTTGGTTAGGTCGATTTGATCGATACCCTTACAGCAGTGGGAACCTTGAGAGATAGGGTGATCTACGGCCATATCTTGGCGTATCCACACGTTGTCTTTGACCTCGGCTACGATACCGCAACCCGCAGAGCAGATTGAGCATACCGTGCGAACCTTGTGAGAGCCCGGGAATGGGTTCTTCACCTCTTCGTTTGTGGCAGTTCTAAGCGTTTCATTCTCCGCGCCAAACGCCATGGTACTTCCGGCGCCTAAGGCGGCTAGTTTAAGAAACGAGCGTCTGCCAATCTTTGTTTCGCTCATTATTTTATCCTTTTAAGTAGTTCAAATTTGAAATCAAATTTAGTAAGCTACTTTATAGTATTTTTTCCAAGCTTCACTCTCCCAGTAAAGCACCTCTTTTTTCGCGCTTTTGCCTTGGACGAGGTTTTGTTCGTTCGCGTCCATTAGCTTGGTCGCTCCCATAGCTGCGGTAGCTGCCGCGCCAGCTACTACGGAAACGTTCAAAGCGCGTTTTAAAAATTCGCGTCTGTCTCCCATTTCAGACACCCCTTTCGTAAAATTCATATATAACTACATTATATACTTGAGCGCGATTTTATCGAAATTTTACGCAAATCCAACTTTAAAGGGAGAAGTAGTTTAGGAAATTTAGGTTATTTTAAGGATACATGATCGATTTTAGAAGTTGTTCGCTACTTCAAATTTGAATACTCAAATTTGAAAAATCACAAAAAACTATGATTTTGTATTTGCGATATGTTTTGGTAGATTTGCAAAATTTAGCTTTACCGCGAAATAGTTGGGTGCGACCGTAAGCCGAGTTCTGTTTTGACGATCATTTATCTCGGTTCGATTTTGCAAACGAACTCTAGCGAAGGGTTTTTATTTTAAGACCAAAACCATCCCTTCTTGCCGCGGGTTGGGTTTGCAATGCCGCGCGGCTTCGTTCTCGCCTGCG